>DATIKU010000035.1 GCA_035477215.1 Spirochaetota bacterium
TGACTCGAGGGCGTGGTGCCCGCGATCGTTTGTTACAGCAATTCGCGAACGTACTTTATCGAGTCCGCGATGACCGATGAGCGTTCGTCGCCACCGCGTGTTTCCAGCCGGCCGATATCACAAGCAAAACCAGTCGCATCCACGCATAACGCCGGCTGGATAAGCCACTTTCCAGCCGGATTACCCTCCGCCATCGCGGCCATCTCTTGCTGGTAGACCGGCTTTTCGAGCCGCGCGACCCACAGGCGGTTTTCCGCATATTCCAGCATGGGGAGGTCGCCCGGGCTGTCCCCGGCGGCGAGAAAGGGCCGCCTGCCGATGAGGTCGAGCACGCAGGCCACCTTGCCGGAGTAGGTCGGCGCCGGGTAGACGGTGCGCGCGGTGAGGCGAAGCCCGTCGAGGTATTCCCGGTCCATGTCCGCGTAGCGCCGTTCCGCGCGCACCAGGAGATGATCTTTATGCAGACGCTCCTCTCGATCGGAAAGAAGCGTCGAGACGCCGATCACGCGCTCCGGCGCGATGCCCTCATCGCAGCCGAGCGCGGCGAGCATGGGGTTCAGCGCGCGAAGCGCCATCCAGCGGATGGTCCAGGCGTTGCTCGCCGAGACGATCCACACCTCGTAGCGGTTGGTGATGAGCGCGGCGATGAGCTCGATCATCTCCGGGTAGAAGAAGGGGACGGGATAGGAGCTCACCCCCGGCGTGACCTCAATGCGTCTGGCGACAAAGGGCTCGCTCTGCGCGTACACCAGCTCCGTGGCGCCGGTCACCTCTGCGACCGAGAGGCCCCGCATCGCCTCCACGGCCCACACGTAGCCGTTCGAGAGCGGCGCGAAGTCGCCGGCCTGATGGGTCGTCGCGCCGAGGAGCTCCTCGTAATAGACGGTGAGGTCCGGGCAGGCGGAGAGGCTGACCGTTTCGCCCGCCGGGGAACGAAACGGCGGCGCAAGCTCGGCGGGGATATCATCCTTCTTTATATACTTCTCCTTCGCGAGAAGCGCGAGCGTGGCCTCGCCGATATCGCCGCAGACGATAGTGTTGTCGAAATCGAATACCACCGGCAGGTTCTTTCCGGCTCCGGCGGCGATTAATGTTTCCAGTCCGGATCGTGTCCGCTCCGACCAGCCCTTTCCCGAAAGCATCATTCTATTTAGCTTCCCTTCGGCCGCGCGTTCCAGATGGAAACCATAAGGAGGGCCGACACCACCGAGAGACCCGCAAGCACCCAGAACACGAGCGACCAGTCGCCCTTCGCGAGGTCTTTAAGCAGTCCGATTCCGGCTCCGGAAAAAATCGCGCCGGTCGCCCCGAGGCTCATGGTGAGGCCCGTGGCGATCGAGGCGGCGCGCGGATGGCTGAGGTCGATCGTGGCCGCGCCGCTCATAAGCATATCGGGCCCGTAAATAAGAAAGCCGGCGAGGCCGAGCATGGCGGTGGCAAGGACCCAGGAACCGGCCGGTATCGCGACGAAGATTGCGCAGACCCCGGCAAGGCCGAAGAGCATGATGGCACAGACCGGAGCCCGCCGCCGGCCGAACACGTGGTCCGAGGCCCAGCCCGCCGCGACGGCGCCGAGCGAGCCGATCAGCGGTATGGCGATCGCGGTGAATGCGCTTCCTTTAATGCTCTGACCCTGAAAGTCGGCCATGTACTGCACGGTCCAGTTCATGAAGGTGTAGCGCACCGAGTTCATGCAGAAGAAGCCGAGCCCGAGGATCCAGATCAACCTGTTCTGGAGGGTCATGACAAGAATGTCTCGGGTGGACAAAACCCCGCCCGGCGCAGGTTCGCCCGGTCCGGAATGATGTCCGGTGTCGTCCCTGACGGGTGGAAAGCCCGCGTCCTCGGGCCTGTTGCGCAGGCCGATGGCGAAGACGAGGGCCATGGGGATAAGGATGAGTCCCGGCACCATGAAGGCGGCGCGCCAGCCGAGAGAATCGCACAGAAAACCCGCCAGAAGCCACGAGACGACGTTACCGACCTGGTAACAGGTCGATATGAGCCCGACGAGCATGCCACGGCGTTCGGAGGTATTCCAGTTGGAGAGAGTCTGGATGAGAAGGGACCATCCCGCCGACTGGGCGTAGCCGTTGACGGCCCAGAGGGCCAGCATCATTCCGAACGAGGAGCTGACCGAGAACAGCAGGTTGGTCGCCGCGGCCCCGACGAGGGCAATGGTCATGAGGCGCCTGGCCCCGAAGCGCTCGCCAAGGGTACCGTTTACAACCTGGCCTACGGCATAACACATGGCATAAATGGAAGGTATAAGCCCTATCTGTGCGGCGGTCCAGGATGGGAATTCGCGCAGGATCAGGGGCTGTGCGACCGCAAAATTGACCCTGCACAGATAATATGATGCGTACCCGGCCCACAGCAACCAGAAGATTCTGAGCTGCCACGCTCGCAGTGAAGCGGCGTTTGGGACGTGTGGTGTGACGGTATCCATGGGTCCACCCCTGTCAATATAAAAGGATGCGACACGGATTATCCCGGATAAAACGTAGCGCGTCAAGAGAATCAATACGCGACGATATGAAAATGTTATGAATAATCCGGTGATAGTGGACAGTTTTCCCCCGGAGATGGCCGAAGGTGGTACCCGGCAAAGCAGTATATAAATTTAAATTAATAGTAAAAAAATATTGACGCCCGGGACGCAGGGTGAATATTATTCATATTATGAGCGTCATTCATTTTATTAATGGAGCCGGGATGTGTCATGCGGCTTTTTCGGAATGCCGGCATGGTCTTTATTATAGCCCTGTTTTGGAGGTTCGTTATGTATGAAGATTTATCGGGCAAGACGGCGCTGATTACCGGTTCGGGTAAAAAGACCGGCATGGGGTACGGCATAGCCGAAAAGCTCGCCGCGCACGGGACCAACGTCATTATTTCCGACCTGGGTAAAAAGACTGGAAAGGATGACCCCGTAAAGATTGGCTCCATCGACGAGATGGAGACGATCGCCGGTGAGCTTGGAAAAAAGTACGGTGTCAAGGTGATTGCGGTACCCATGGACGTTGTCGATAACGCCTCCATCAACGCCGCGGTCGAGACGATCAAGAAGAGCTTCGACCACGTAGACATCCTCTGTAACAACGCCGGCGCGTCCTTCGGCGTGCCGAACACCGTCATGAATTACGACGAGGCGGCCTGGATCAGGACCATCGATGTCAACCTGTTCAGCGTGTTCCGCGTTTCCAGGGCGCTTTTTCCGCTCATGTTCGGAAAGCCCGCGTCGATCATCAACACCTCTTCCAGGGCCGGGAAGGTGCCTCCGATTTTCAACAGCGCGTACGCCGTGGCCAAGGCCGGCGTCATCATGCTCACCAAGACAATGGCGAAGGAGTTGGGGGCGGCCAATATCCGAGTCAACGCCATATGCCCCGGTCAGATCATGACCGATCTCGAGAGGTGGCGCTTCGGCCTCGAGGCGCAGTTCTTCAACTCGACGATCGAGGAGCGGGAGAAGGAAATGTGTAAAACCATTCCCCTGGGATATATAGGTGAAATACAAGATGCGGGGAGCCTCGCGGCGTTTCTCGCGTCGGAGGAATCGCGCTATATCACCGGCCAGGCGCTCAACCTGGACGGCGGGCAGTGCATGGAGCTGTAGGAATATTCGAGGCGGGCGTTAGTCCCGCCGTATAACCAAATCAAGGGAGAAAGCATAATGGAAAAGGTAATCGGAGGACAGCTCGCGGCGGAGGCGCTCATCGACAAGGGGGTGGAGTACATCTTTACACTCAGCGGTGGTCATATCACGCCCATCTATCAGTTCCTCGAGAAGACCAAGGTGAAGCTCTTAGCCACACGGCACGAGCAGGCGGCGGTGTTTATGGCCGAGGCCTGGGCGCGCATGACGCGCAAGCCCGCAGTGGCGATGGTGACGGCGGGTCCCGGATTTACGAACGCGCTCACGGGCATAGCCAGCGCGCGCCTCGCTAACGCGCCGGTCATTCTGATCTCCGGATGCGTGGGGCTCGAGAGCGCGGAAAAACTCGATCTACAGGATATGACCCAGCTTCCGGTGATCGCGCCCATGGTGAAGAAAGCGCTGGTGTGTCACAACGTGGAGCGAATCCCGGAATTCATCGACATGGCGTTCAGGTACGCCGAAAACGGCAGGCCAGGCCCGATATACCTTGAACTTCCCTGCGACGTTCTCAACGCCGCCGCGGATATGACCAAGGTCAAGAAGTATTCCAGTGTCGTCAAGAAGCGCATAGTCGATCTCGAAAGTGCGGAAAAAATAGTGGACATGCTCAAAGAAGCGAAGAACCCGCTGGTGATAGCGGGAAGCGGAGCGTATTATTCCGATGCGGGCGCCGAGATAACCGAGCTTATCGAGAAGGCGGGCATGCCGGTCTTTACGATGGCCGGTTCGCGCGGCCTCGTCCCTGACACGCATCAACAGTGCTTCGCGTCTTCACTCGCCATCAGGCCGGGAGCGTCATTTATGGCCAACATCAGCACCGACCTGGTGCTTTTCCTGGGGGGGCGTCTCAGCCTCTTCTATATCTTCGGCGACATCTTTCCCTCAACGGCGAAGTTCATCCAGGTGGATATCGAGTCCGAAGAGATCGGCAGAAACCGCTCCATTGACCTGGGGGTGGTGAGCGACATCAAGGCGCTCGTGAAAGAGCTCAATAAAATCATCGACGCGAGGAAGCTTGGAGGTGAGCTTAAGAAGCAGTTCGCCCCCTGGATGGAATTTCTCAGGAAGGCGGACGCCGACGGCAAGGAGCAGGCGAAGCCGATGTGGGAGAGCAAGGAGGTTCCGATACATCCGCTCAGGCTCGCGTGCGAGATCAACGACTTCATGGACCGCGAGGACGACATCGTGGTGGCGGACGGAGGGGATACCGCCACGTGGATGGGCATGACCCGCACGGTGCGTCGCGCGGGCCATTACCTCGACTACGGTCTCTATGGATGCCTGGCCATGGGCCTTCCTTACGCCAACGCGGCGAAACTCAAGAACCCGGATAAGCGCGTACTCCTCGTCATCGGCGACGGTTCGGTCGGATTCAACTTTATGGAGTTCCAGACCGCGATCAAGAACAATCTTCCCATCGTGGTTGTCGTGGCCAATGACACCCTGTGGGGCATGATCGCCCACAGCCAGACGCTGCGGCTGGGCCACGCGATAAAGGACGGGACTGACATCGGCATGGTCCATTACGAGAAGCTGGTCGAGGCGCTCGGCGGTTTCGGCGCCTTCGTGGAGAAGCCGGAAGACATACGGCCCGCGATCGAGGCGGCGTTCAAGTCCGGCAAGACCGCCTGCGTCAACGTGATGGTGGACCCGTCCACGATCAGCCCGGGAAGCGTCGCCCTCGCCAATCTCGGCGGCTACAAGGTGGGGTGATATGGCGGACATAGGGAGCGTACCGAGAGCCATGAGTATGTAGTGCGCAAAAAGGCCTTCCCGCCGGAGATCGCGGGAAGGCCTTTCGTTATACCGGTTTTCAAAGGTCATTCCGCTCAGTGTTTCTGCAAAGAGTTCACTGTCGTTGCGACTGTGAGGCTCGCGCGGTGACGACCGGAGGGGTTATAAGAGGTGCCCGTCCGCCTTAACCACAACCGAACGGAGGTTTTTCATGGATGCAGCCGCAATCGATCAGATTCATCTGAATTTTAATGCACAGGGCCTTTTTATCATCAACGCGGCGATCGGGCTCATGATGCTGGGTGTCGCCCTCGAGATGAAGGTTGGAGACTTCAAGCGAATTCTGGTATCTCCGAAAGCTCCGGCAATCGGACTGATCGCCCAGTTCATTCTGCTGCCGGCGTTTACGTATTTGCTGGTGCTCGTACTCGAGCCGGCGCCTTCGATCGCGCTCGGCATGATGATGGTGGCGGCCTGTCCGGGAGGAAACCTTTCGAACATCATTACCTATATGGCCAGGGGCAATACCGCCCTCTCCGTCTCCATGACGGCAGTGTCGACCGCGGCGGCTATCGTCATGACGCCCTTCAACCTGGCGTTCTGGGGCAGCCTCAACCCCGGTACGGCGGCCATTCTCAGGGAAGTGCGACTGAGCCCTGTCGACGTGTTCATGACGGTCTTCGTTATTCTGGGGATACCGCTCATCATAGGCATGACGATCGGAAACAGATACCCAACCCTGGCCGAAAAGGTGCGCAGGCCCTTTAAGATATTCACGCTGGTGTTTTTTCTGATCATCGTCCTAGGGGCGCTCGCGGCGAACTGGCAGAACTTTCTCAATTATGTGGGCATAGTCGTCTTTGCGGTTTTCCTTCATAACCTGCTCGCGCTAAACCTCGGGTACTGGTCCGCCTGGTCGATTAAACTCCCGGTGCGCGACCGAAGGGCCATCAGCATCGAGGTGGGCATTCAGAACTCGGCGCTGGGACTCGTGCTCATCTTCACATTCTTTGGCGGCCTGGGCGGCATGGCGCTGGTCGCCGCGTGGTGGGGGATCTGGCACATCATCTCGGGGCTTTCGGCGGCCTTTCTGTTTTCCAGAAAAAAGCTGCCGCCGGCTGAACTTGCCGCCGAGGCGGAATGAACACGACGCAGGTTAATATGCGGCTTGTTGCATAACTGAGCGACTCGGGGGGCGCCCCGATAATTCTCGGATTCGCAACAAATCTATTTCTCATTGAGAGCGAAATCATGAAGGACAGGGTTATCGTGGTTACCGGCGGGGCGAGCGGCATCGGCGCGGCGATCTGCGAGAAGTTCGGCCGGGAAGGGTCGAAGGTGGCGATTCTTGACTTCGATCCGAAGGCGCTCGCCCGCGAAGAGGAGCGCCTCCGCGCGCTGGGGGCCGAGGTAGTGGGCGTAAAGTGCGATGTTACCAGCGAAAAACAGTGTGCGGCGGCGGTGAAAAGCGTGCTGAAGCGCTTCGGCGGCATCGACATCCTGGTCAATAACGCCGGGATAACGCAGCGAAGCACGTTCCGTAATACGACCATGGGTGTATACCGCCGTGTAATGGAGGTCAATTTCTTCGGTGCGCTTCATTGTACAAAACCCGCGCTCGAGTCGCTTATCGAGCGCAGGGGAGTCATCATCGTTACGACAAGCCTTGCGGGTTTCGCGCCGCTCTACGGTCGGACCGGGTATTCCGCGAGCAAACACGCGCTGCACGGATTTTTTCATTCGCTGCGTTCGGAGATGGTGCATCTGGGTGTGCACGTAATGATGCTTTGCCCGGGATTTACGGCGACTAATCTGCAAAGCCGCGCGCTTGACGGCAGCGGGAAGATCAACAGGGGGGACCGGTCGACGGTGGGCAAAGAGTCGACTCCGGAGAGCGTCGCCGACGAAGTGTACCGCGGCGTGCTAAAAAGAAGGCGGGAGCTCGTTTTGACGCCGGTGGGTAAACTGATGTACTACTTCGTGTTGCGCTTCATGCCGGCGTGGTACGAGCGTCAGATGACCAAAAAAATTAAGCCGGAGTTCGATCGGAACGAAGACGGTAAATAGCGCGCGGAATAATTGTGTTTTGGAATACCGGGTAGTCGGGTAATAACGGGCCATTGATCCGGCCGCCGGCCGGATCAATGGTTGCAGTCAGTGCCGGGCTCATTGATGCGGTGTGGTGTGGGCGCGACATGGGAATAATTGCCCTCGCCCGAGGTGCCGGCAACGGGCCCGATAAAAAGAAAAACGTTTACGAAACCGGGAGGCATGTCATGAGAAAGGGGCTTACAGGTTATTTTCTACAGCGATACATTGAAACCGGGTCATTTCTTCTTCAGCAGAAAGTAAGGCTTCTCGTTTACTTCAACCTTGTGCTCTTCGGCCTCATGCCGCCGGCCATTGTCGGGCTCAATATGATCCAGGAGCGCGGCATATTGAGCCTTATGAACGCCGTTCTGGTCCTGGTCATACTGGTGACCATTCTCAGCATGGTGCTGATCCGGAAGGGGTTTTATAACTGGGCCGCCAACATCGTCGCCATCTGCACCTCCGCGGGGATCGTGGCGATGGCATTCAATGCTCATGGTTTCAGGAACGCCGACCATATCAGCAATTTCTTTTACATGTCATCCATTATCGTCTTCGCGGCGCTCTTCTGCCGCAAGGCGGTGGTGATCGGCATCAGCGCTTTTTTCCTGGCAAGCGGTGTTTATTCATATATCAGGGTTATGCCCCTGCTCGAAGAGGTGTACCAGAAGGTGGCCCAGGGGATGGTGGGTGATTATATGTTCGCCGCGCTTCTGACCGCGATGCTTTCGTATATTACCGTAATGATCCACGAGACGAGCAATCGCTACGCGCTCGATGAGGCCGAGAAGAACCGCAGGCAGTGCGAGACGACCGATGCGCTCCTGTATTCGGTGCAGGGCATCGCGGCTACGCTCGCCGAATCCTCCGAGAAGATGTCGGCGACCTCTTCCTCATTCTCGGATAACGCACAGTCGCAGGCGGCCTCGGCCGAGGAAATAACCTCGACGATCGAGGAGATCTCGGCCGGTGTCGAGAACGTGGCCGAAAGCGTGGCCCGGCAGTACGCGATGGTCGCGAATCTGCTTACGGGGATACGGGAGCTCTCCGGTATCATTACCGTGATGAGCTCGCGGATAGAGGAATCGGCCGGCCATGCCTCCGAGATATCGGATCAGGGTGAGTCGGGAGAACGCTCGCTGTCGGCCATGAGCGAGGGCATGAAGAACATCATGCAGAGCTCGCGAGACATGAACGGGATCATCGGAATCATCAACGATATCGCCGACCAGATTAATCTGCTGTCGCTGAACGCGGCCATAGAGGCCGCGAGGGCCGGTGACGCGGGAAGGGGTTTCGCCGTTGTGGCCGACGAGATTTCAAAGCTTGCCGACCGGACCGCGTCAAGCATCAAGGATATCTCGACTCTCATCGGCATGAATGAAAAGGAGATCAACCGGGGAATCGCGGACGCATCGAATGTCATGGGCCTGATGAACGGTATAGTAAGTGGGATCGAGGGAATCAGCTCGAGGATGGGCGACATCCTGAATTACCTCAAGCAACAGATTCAGACAAGCGGCCGCGTCGAAAAGGACGCCGAATCGCTTCGGGCCGTTTCGGACGAGATCAAAACCGCCGCGGAGGAACAGAAGGTGGCCGCCTCGGAAATAACAAGGTCCATCTCGATAATTAATGAAATTGCCCAGTCAAACGCTGATGGTGCCGGCCAGATCGCCGAGGGCGCGCGAGAGCTTGCGGGGGTCGCTGAAACGTTGAAAGGGAAGGTGACCTCATTTTAGTGGCGAATCCCCGAAAAATCATTGTACAAATGCCCGTGTTGTTGTAGTTTGAGAGCGTGCGGGGGGAATATCTTCCCGCATCGCGACAATAACCGGCAGGCGGATTAATGGGTCTTCAGGAACGGCGCACAAGGGAGAAGGAACAGCGCAGGCTGCAGATACTCGACGCGGCGAGATCACTGGTATTGAAGTATGGCGTCTTCGCGGTATCGGTTCAACAGATCGCGAAGCTCGCGGAACTGAGCGTCGGTACCATATACCTGTATTTCGAGAGCAAGGAAGAGATATTCGCCTCCCTGCAGGAGGAGATCCTCGACCTGATGTACGAGGAGATGGAAGAAGCTATAAATGGGGCTGCGGCGCCGGCCGAAGGGCTGAGAGCGATCGCACGTGTTTACAACAGCTTCAGCGTGAAAAACAAGAAATACTTCGATGTAATTAATTATTTTCTCTCTCCATCCGATGTCATCTTCCCCCCCCACCTCAAGGCCGAGATCGATCGCCACGGTAATCGCATACTTTCCCTGGTTGTGGAGGTCATCGAGCGGGGCGTACGCGAGGGTGTTTTCGAGGCGCCTAATCCCAAGCGCTGTGCGATCGTCATGTGGGCCACCATCCACGGACTCATACAGTTCAGGAAGCTGCGGGACACTATCCTCCGCGGCGAGGATTTTGACGGGCTTTACCATTACAGCGTCGAATGCTTCATCGCGGGCCTTGCCTGCGGAATACAGCCCCTCGATCAGATTCTTCCCCGGAAATAGTCGCGGATTCCAATCCGGATGCATGGACCGATGTAATGACGATCAACGCCACGTCGCGGGAACTCCTCCTCCAACTTCAGTCCGTAATCAGTTCGCTCCCATGCGATTACGCCGAGGCGCGCGTGGCGTTGAATGAATCCACGGGGATTGCTCTTTCGGGGGATGAGGTGGATTCGATTTCGTCCGGGGAATCGCGCGGAGGTTCGATCCGCATGTTCAACAGGGGGGCGTGGAGTTTCGGATCGTTCAACGATCTGTCCGGGATCCCCGCCAGGGCCGGCGCGCTGCTTCGTCGTTCGGTGGCGCTCGCGGGGACCGCGCCGGGAGTTTTCAGCTCGAAGCCGGTGGTCGCGCAGTACGCGACACGGCCGGCCAGGCCCTGCGGGGACGTATCATTCGACGAGAAGTTCGGCCTTATGCGCCGCTATAACGGAATTTTAAAAAAGCCGTCGCTAGTGCAGACGACGCGTTCGATGTACCGCGACTCCCGCTCCATTAGGCTCTACTGCAACACCGAGGGGACGGCCGTGTCGTATGAGCGCTCCTTCTGCGGCGTGTCATTCACCGCGATTGCGAAGGATGGATCGCTCATCCAGCCCTTCTCCGAATCCGCGGCCGGCTATGGCGGCTTCGAGCTCGCCCAGGGGCGCGAGGAGATGGCCGAACGCGCCGCAGGCATGGCGGTCGACCTCCTGCGCGCCGAACCCGTGCCCGGAGGCGTGTACGATGTCGTCATCGATCCGCACCTCGCAGGGGTCTTTATCCACGAGGCCTTCGGCCATCTTTCCGAGGCGGACTTCATCTACGAGAACGACAGAATGAAGGAGTTGATGGCCAAGGGCCGTCGCGTGGGCGGCGAGAGTCTCTGCATTATCGACGACGGATCGATCGAGGGATTGACCGGGTACATTCCGATCGACGACGAGGGCATTGCGCCCGGCCCCGCCTTCCTCGTTAAAAACGGCGTGCTCTGCGGCCATCTCCACTCGCGCGAAACGGCATACCGCATGGATGAGGAACCGACCGGCAACGCGCGCGCGATATCGGCGATGGCCCAGCCGATCGTGAGGATGACCAATACATACATCGAAAATGGACCGAACAACCTCGACGGGATGCTTGACGCGGCGGAGGGCGGACTGTACGTCGCGGACGCGCTGGGAGGACAGACCAACCTGGAGATGTTCACTTTTACCGCCGGATACGGGCGCGCGATTAAAAACGGCAGGCCGGGCAAGCTTTATCGCGACGTGATGCTTTCGGGTAACACCTTCCAGACGCTCGCGGATATCGCGATGATAGGGAACGACCGGGCCATGTTCGGCGGCCTGGGCGGATGCGGCAAAAAGGGACAGTCTCCGCTTCCGGTTTCGTTCGGGGGGCCGCACATCCTGGTTAAAAACGTGCTGATAGGCGGAAGGGGCCGATGAGGATAGAACCGCCCGCGCACCTGTGCGATAAATGCCGCTGGTATGACGTCATCGGTACCTCGGGGAGGAGCGTTCCCGTTTCGTTCCGCAACAACCGGCTCTATTCCATTGCCGAAAAGGAATCGAGCGGCCTCGGGGTGAGAGTGAACGTCGATGGTAAGGTCGGCTTTTCCTTCACCAGCGAAAACGAAGGCCTCGAGGCGGCGATGCGGCGGGCGATTGAGATCGCGCCTTTCGGCGAACCCGAGGACTATTCCCTTCCTCCCGTGTCTAATCCGCCGGTCGTGGCGCTGGACACCGGAAGGCTGGAAGAGACCGATATCGCGCCGGTGCTGTCGGCGGCGGAAGAGACGATCGCGCGCATTCTCGCCGCCTTCCCCGGGGCGCAGGTGGACATGAACATATCATACGGTTCGGGCGAGCGTCGCATCCTCAACTCGGAGGGGTTCCAGGGCGCCTACCGCCATTCGTCCTTCGGTGCCGGCATAACGGCGACGATCGTGTCCCCGGACGGCGTCCGCCTGAGCGTAAGCGAGGGAGTTTCTTCGACCGGTCCCGTATCGTACGGCGCGGCCGTCGAGCGGCTGTTGTGGAAACTCGAACGGGCGCACGGCCTCCGCCGACTGCCGGGCGGGGTGCTTCCCGTAATCTGCACGCCGAAGGCCTTCGCGTCGCTCCTCGGAATCGTCGCCTCGGGGCTTTCGGCCCGTTCGGTTTTCAAGGGAATCTCGCCGTTCGCCGGGAAACTCGGACAGCGCGTCTTCAGCGAACGCTTTACCCTTTCGGACGATCCGCTCGCAGACGGTTCGGTGTACAGCTATCCCTTCGATGACGAGGGGGTCCCGGCACGGACTAAAAATATTATAGAACGGGGCGAAATTACCGAGTGGATATCCAATCTGAAATATGCAGCGCTCCTCGGCGTGCGGCCCTCAGGGAACGGCTCGCGCGGGCATTCATCGCTTCCGGAGCCTTCGTTCAGCAACGTCGTGGTGGACGGCGGGGAGGATGATTTCGATTCGCTGCGCGCCGCAGTACGTTCCGGCGTTCTCGTCGACCAGTTTATCGGGCTTGGCCAGTCGAACACGCTTACCGGCGAGTTTAAGGCCAGCCTCGATCTCGCCTATGCGATCGAGAACGGCGAGATAACCGGCAGGGTGAAGGACTGCATGCTGAGCGGCAACCTTTTCGAACTATTGGCCGCCGGGACGGTCTTCAGCCGCGAGCGACTGCACTATGGCGCCGCGCTTGTGCCCTTCGCCCTGTTTCCCGCGGTGCACTTCACGAGCTGACCCTCCCCTTGTTCTCCTCTTTCAGGCTATACCGGAAGACGCAGTTGCCGCGCCCCGACCACTGCCGCTGCTCGAGCACAAGCTTCACATCAGGGTTGTAGCCATCGAGTATGGCGTAATCCGCGTATTTACAGTACGGTTTCGCGTATTCGCCGAGCCCCCAGCGTTCGGCGGCGCCGAAGAACGAACAGCGGCCCACCCTTGCCTGGAGGTCACCTTCGGGAAAGGACGGTGATGCCTCGAAATTCTCCGGGGATATGTCGGTATAGATAAGCCGGTTGCGCAGGGAGAGTGGTTTCCTTTTTTTCGAGGCCGTTTCGGCGATGCGCTTTCCCCGTTCGCGGCCGAATTCCTCCACGGCCGCCTTCAGCACTTTTTCACCCCCGCTGGGGACCCATCTCGGCGCTAACATTTTTTGCGATAACGGCGAAGATCTGTCCTGCGAGACCGAAGCCGGGCGTCTGATGGCGCGCGCCGATACCCATTCGCATGAAGAGCGCCTTGATAAGATATGCAAAACTGAACCCCTTCGTTTTTTCTCTTGCCAGTTCGTTCACCGCTTTCCCCCTCTTGTTCATTGGCAATCCGCGCGACTATACTGTCCCGGATGATCGGCGGTGTCCATTGCAATCCATGGGGACGGTGCCCTTGCACCAAGAGCGCGGTCACTTTTGAAAAAACACCGATTAAGCTGAAAAGTGCTGTTCAGAATCGCTATCGGGGAATAAGACGTGCCCGTGGCGGCCTGGACCGGCCGCCGAATTTATAATTCCCCGAAAAAGGAGCAGTCATGAAAACACGCATCACAAAACTCTTTGGCATCAAATATCCGATAATCCTCTCCGGGATGAGCTGGATAAGCGTACCCAAGCTCGTGGCGGCGGTCAGCAACGCCGGGGGGCTGGGTATCCTCGCCACGGGCGTCATGACCGCCGAGGAAACCCGCGAGGCCGTCCGCGAAATAAGGAAGCTCACCAAGAAGCCCTTCGCCGCAAACGTCACCCTCTATTTCCCGGGAGCGGAACGAAACCTGCAGGTCCTTATCGAGGAGAAGGTTCCCGTTATTAACTACGCTCTCGGCAAGGGTGACAAGCTGACAAAGGCCGTGCACGCGTACGGCGGGAAGGTGGTCGCAACGGTGACCACTCACAAGCATTCACTCGCCGCGGAGCGCTCCGGCGCCGATGCGCTCATCGTAACCGGACACGAGGCCGCCGGACACGGAGGGGCGGTGACCTCGCTCGTGCTCATTCCGAGCATCGTCGACGCGGTAAAAATTCCCGTCATCGCCGCCGGCGGGTTCGCCGACGGGCGGGGGCTCGCCGCCGCGCTGGCCCTCGGAGCCGAGGGCATCTCGATGGGCACGCGCCTGATGAACACGAAAGAAAGCCCGGTCCATGAGAGTATGAAAAAACTGAGCATTGAAAAGCAGATATACGACACCATCTATACTCCAAAAGTGGACGGCCTGCCCGCCCGCTTCATGAAATCCGAGATAGCGCTCAAGATGGCGAAACGCCCCCTCAATCTCATCACCGCGGCCTTCAACTCAAGGGAGATCGCGAAGTCGCTGGGCTTTCCCTGGTTTAAACTCGCGTTCGCGATCCTTATTTCGGGTTACGGCAAGGCGCGGCAGATGGCCACCATGGCGAACGGTTTTAAGGCCTTCAAGGCCGGTACTATCGAAGGTGATAACGTCACTGGAGTGCTTCCGCTGGGCCAGGTTACCGGCCTTATCACCGACACCCCGAGCGTCAAACAGGTGGTCGAGAGGGTCGTAGCCGAGGCCAGGGCGGTAAAGAAGAAGGTGGGGCCGATGATTGGCTGATCCCGGCTAAAGTTTAACAGGCTGCGCGCAAATGGCCGGGGAAGCCCCCGGCCATTTGTTGGGTGGCGCTCGGCACTTTGGTCGGCCCCCAGTCTCGTGAACGTAAAGAAGGCGGTTCGGTAAAAAAGTGCTTGCGACATGGATAATCGGTATTTTTATGTAATGGTACAGTCTGGTTGTTGGATGGCTGGCCAACCAAAATCCTTCCACTCCTCAACAGGGAGTGTTGGTTTAGAGGAAGCGCACTGAACGGTTTTCGGACCGGGTCAGTGCCGATTCCCCGGTTTTGAAGTTGGGGGGTGGTCGTCCCGCAGAAACGCCGACTGGCTGAATACGATCGATCGCGAGGTTTCCCAATGTTCCCACACCTTTTCAGTCCCATCACGATAAACAATCTCGAGGTCAAAAACCGTATCGCTTATCCGTCCCTGGGCCTCCTCTACTCCTATGACGGCACGCTCAACGAGCGATATTACGAGTACTTCAGGGAGAAGGCGATAGGCGGCGCGGGTATCGTTACCGTGGGCCCGGTGGGAATCGACAAGGCCGGTTCCGGGGTGATCGTTTTATCACTTGCGAGCGACGAATCCATCGAACCATTTAAAAAGCTTGCTACGATCATAAAGGACGCCGGCGCACGCGCCTGGATACAGCTCTTCCACGCCGGGGCGTACGCGTTTTCAATCATGCTCGACGGCGAAAAACCGGTGGCGCCCTCGGAGGTCTACTCGAGGTACTCAAAGGAAACACCGCGGGCGTTGAGGATCGAAGACATAAAAAATCTGCAGCAGGCCTTCGTTAACGCCGCGCTCCGCGCGAAAGAGGCCGGCTTCGACGGAGTCGAGATCATCGCCTCGGCGGGCTATCTCATCACCCAGTTCCTCTCGCCGCTCAAGAACCTGCGCACCGACGAGTACGGCGGCTCGTTCGAAAACCGGGTGCGCTTCCCGCGCGAGGTGATCGAAAAGATCCGCTCGGCCGCGGGGCCCGACTATCCGCTGGCGGTTAGAATGGCGGGTAACGATTTTGTTCCCGGAAGCAACACCGATCTCGAGACCCCGCAGTTCGCGCGGGTATACGAGAAGGCCGGCATCGACCTGATCAACGTTACCGGCGGCTGGCACGAGGCGCGCGTACCGCAGCTCCCAATGGAGCTTCCGCGCGGAGGGTACTCCTACCTGGCGCTGAATATTAAAAAGGAGGTGTCGGTTCCGGTGATGGCCTCGAACCGTATCGCCCGGCCTGAGCTCGCGGAGCGGATGATACGCGACGGCGCGTGCGACATGGTTAACCTGGGGCGCGTATTGATCGCCGATCCCTACTGGCCCGAAAAGGCCCGTGCAGGGAGGCAGGACGAGATTCGCCCCTGCGTGGCCTGCAACCAGGGCTGTACCGATACCATCTTTAGCGCGAAGCCGGTCTTCTGCATCGTGAATCCGCGCGCCGGATATGAGTCGCAAAGAAATTTGGAAAAAGCCGAAACGCCGCTTCGGGTGATGGTGGTTGGCGCGGGGCCGGGCGGGCTTGAGGCGGCCGTCACCGCCGCGCAGGCCGGCCATGCGGTCGAGCTCTACGAAAAAAGCGACGAGATCGGCGGACAGCTCTGGATCGCCGGTGCGCCGCCGCACAAGGAAGAGCTTTGGGGGATTGTCCATTATTATAAAACGATGCTTGCAAAACAAGCCATCAGGGTGCATCTGAATACCGAGGTCACTATCGAGATTATTAAAAAAATGAAACCCGATCATGTAATCGTGGCCGAAGGTGCCGCGCCGCTGATGCCGCCCATCGAGGGCCTCGATGATACGTGCGTGATATCCTCGTGGAAGGTGCTGCGCGAGAACCCGATGCTTGGCACGCGCATAGCGGTGATCGGCGGCGGGGCGGTGGGCCTGGAGACGGCGCTGTTCCTGGCCGCCAAGGGGACGCTCTCGCCGGAGATGGTGCATTTCCTCATGGCCCACGAGGCCGAGAGTCCCGAGCGCATCCGCGAGCTCATGTTTCACGGATCGAAACAGGTGACGGTCTTCGAGATGCTGCCTAAGATCGGCAAAGACATCGGCAAGTCCACACGGTGGGTCGTGAAGATGGCCCTGCAGCGCCACGGCGTCGAGGTGCTCACCGGCGCGCGCGTCGTTTCCATTAAGGACGGAAGACTGACCTATGAGCGGGAAGGCGGGGAGCACAGGCTCAAGTTCGATACCGTGGTGCTTGCATCGGGATCGCGCCCGGTAAAAAAGCTTTCCGAAGCGCTCGAAAAAGAAGGCGTCGCCTGCACCGCCATCGGGGACTGCGTGCGCCCGGCCAAAATCAACGACGCCATCCACGAGGGCTTCATGGCCGCCCTCGCGATAGGCCGCGTGCCGGTCAAAGCGTAAACGGTCAGCGGATGTCCCTGGACATGTAGATCGAATAGTCCTTTATCCGCGGATGGTAGGACTGCTCCATGAGATGTGAAGATATCATGAAATCGGCCGTCGAGCGGTTGCATGCGGTGGGAATGTTATAGAGCACGGCGATCCTGAGCAGTGCCTTGATGTCGACGTCGTGGGGCTGCTGCGTCATGGGGTCCCAGAAGAATATGAGGATATCGACGTGCCCCTCGGCGATCATGGCGCCAAGTTGCTGGTCGCCCCCGAGAGGGCCCGATTTAAGCTTTGTGATCTTTTGACCGCCGGTGTGGCCGTTGCTCCCGTGCTGTAAAACTTTATCCGCAAGCGTCTCCTGGATGAGTTTCCCCGTGGTGGCCGTGCAGATCAGGTCGTGCCCCAGGAGCAGCTGGTAGTTCCACTCGACCCATTCCACAAGGTCTTTCTTTCTGTTGTCGTGCGCGACGAGCGCGATGTTTTTGATTTTTTCCATGGTTCTCCGCTCTTTATAGTTGGTAAAACAGACGATTCGAGTTTCGATCTCCCGTTGAACCCGGGTAGTCTCCGTGTTGCGGGTTCAGGCGATATTCACCGGACCGCCGCCGGAGCGTTTTATTAAAGACAATATACCGAAAGAACGCTCGTGCGGGTCGCATTCGGGATAAATAAATTGTTAACTTTTATACCGTGTCAGAGCCCCATCACTTCGTTAAGATAGGCGTTGAACTTCCGCATCGCCATAAACGCCTCAATGCATACCGAGGCAAACTCCTTCGAGAGAACGGTCTTTTCGCTTACCTCCCGGAACACCATGTAGTGCTTGTACTTCAATAGTTCGATATCGGGATGGTCCCGCGGGAATCCCTTCGGCGCCGTAACGAGCGTCTCCCCCGACAGCCCGCCGAAAAGCCTCACCAGCGCCGGCGCGGCGATGATTTTCTTGAACGGGCCCGGGTCGCGCGCGATCGCCGTGCGGATGGCGAGAAGCAGCGGGCCGGGGGGCATATAGATGCCGCCCGAAACGAAACAGTTTCCGGGCTCGATGTGCAGGTAGTAGCCGGCGCCGGGCGTCGCGCGGCCGCCGCTTTTCATGAACGATCCGAAGTTCGTCTTGTATGGCGTTTTTTCCCTAAAGAACCGTGTGTCGCGGAAAATGCGGAAAAGACAGTCCTCGGCCTCCACGCCCGTTACGGTGTGGTCGAATTTTGAGATTTCACCGAGCAGAAGCGTGACGAATTCTCGCATGTTTGTGCGCGCATCGTCGTAGAGCGGGCGGTTGGCGTGGAACCATTCGCGCGAATTGTTCGCTGCGAGTTTTTTAAGAAATTCAAGCGTCCGTCTGTTGATCATGGTGCCTTCTCCGCGCCGTCTGTGTTTTTTACGTCGATTTCGGCAAGCCGCGTACGCAACCACTTTCCTGCCTCGACCGTTGAACCGTCAGGGAGGCGTACAAGATAGGGTCTGCCGGTCGATGACGAGCGGGTGGCGCAGTAGTCGATAAACTGTTCGGCCGTTTTAACTCGCCCGCCGGCGCGGTCAAGCTTCATTTTCAGATGCGCCCTGGCCTCGCGCGCCGTGTATGAGGCGCCGTTGCGGATAAACGCGAATCCCGAACGCTCGAGTGCGTTGAGCAGGGAATGTATGCGACCACGTTCGAGCGGATCGATATCGGCCGCGCCTGAATGGTGGGGCGGGATGAGCGCAGCCAGTGCGATGGCAAAAGCAAGACATGCGAGTGGTTTATTCATGCTGCTTGATAGCACATTTGACTGGGGAATGCAACAAGACTATTGAAGTGCGGTGTCTGCCCGGGTAAAAAGAATAACAATGGCGGCGGATAACGCGTGGCTTGTCGTCGGCGAGGGGCGTCGCGAGGCCGCCGCTTCCCTCCTGAACATGTTGATGGTGAAGGCGTCTTAATTTGAAGGAGTGGGTTTCCCCGGCCCTGAAGTCACGCCTGGAGGCGGGAAGCCGCGCCCTGTAAATTTTTGCGGTGCCCCGAATCTTTTAATACTTGCGCTTGGTGTTATTGTCGACATATTATTCCCAACCTCGTCCGGGGAAATTACGGAACGGCAGGGGCGTGCACGTGGAAAATCTCCTCTCTTTCACCCGTACCGACGTAAGCTGGATCGATCTGGGACTCCTTTTCATTTATCTTTCCGGTATCACCGTGTACGGCTATCTGTTTAAAAACCGCGTGCATACCTCGCGCGATTATTTCCTCGCGGGCAAAAGCCTGCCGTGGTGGATCATCGGCATGTCCATCATCGGGACGAACATCGGATCGAACGATTATGTCGGGGGCGCGGGGGGAGCGTACCGCATCGGTATTGCGCAGGCAAATTTCGAATGGATCGGAGCCATCCCGGCCATGATCATCGCCGCATTCATCTTCATCCCGTTCTACTGGCGCGCTGGCGTCTTCTCGATCCCCGAGTATCTGGGCAGGCGCTACTCCGAACCCGTACGGGTTATCGCGGCGCTCATCCTTAGCCTGTTCTCGGTGCTGATCGTAGGCGTGTTCCTTTGGGCCACCGCGCTCATGCTTCAGACTTATCTGGGCTGGCCCGTACTCCTCAGCATTGTCGTTACCGCCGGGGTCGTCGGTCTGTACACGGTCTCCGGGGGGCTCGCGGCGGTGGCCTATACGGACGCGGTGCAGCTGGTCATCATGTTCGCCGGAGCGGTGGTGGTTGCGGTGATCGGCATCAACGCGGCCGGCGGGGCGGTCAATTTCGCGACACAGCTTCAGGAGCGGTTCCCCGATCACCTGCACGCTTTTCTTCCGTCCACGCATGATGAATTTCCCTGGCCGGGGGTGCTCATGGGCCTGGGCCTGGTTTTGTCGCCGGCATACTGGTGCACCAATCAGGCGATCATGCAGCGCTGTCTCGGCGCAAGGACGGAGTGGGACGGGAAGGCGAGTATGATGTTCGCCGCGATGGCCAAGACCTTCGTGCCCCTGCTCATCGTGCTTCCGGGCTTTTTCGCCCTGCTCATGGCGCCGGAACGCCTTGGGGTGTCGGACCAGGCGCTCCCGTGGGTGGTGAAGAACCTGCTTCCTCCCGGAGTGTCGGGGCTCCTTTTCGTCGCCTTTATTGCGGCGCTGCAGTCGTCGATTTCATCCACGCTCAATTCGGCTTCGGTGATGGTGACGCGGGACATCCTGGGTGTGATGCGGAGGAAAAGCCTGGGTGACGCGGCGGAACTGAGGCTGGGCAGAATTATTACGATCGCGGCACTCGCGGCCGGAATCCTCTGTGCGCCGCTTACCGCTCAGTTCAGGGGGATATACGTTTACGTACAGCAGCTTCTTTCATTTTTTCAGGGGCCGGTGTTCGCTCTCCTGTTGATGGGTATTCTGTTTAATCGGATCACGCCGCGGGCCGGTCTCTGGAGCCTGCTGCTCGGGCTTGCGTTCGCGGCCCTGCTGGGGTTTGCCGGGCTCAACATGCTCTACATGGCCTTCTGGAGCTTTGTGATGTCGGTCGCACTCCTCTTCGGGATCAGTGCGTTTACAAAGCCGAAGAGCGCATCCGAACTTGAAAACCTTACCTATACATCGGTGGTGAAGGAGGCGGTCGATGTTTGACTGGATACACACTCTTCCCCTGTGGACCGCCAAGGTCGGGGCCATGCTGCTCTTCGCGGGCGTGCTTGCGATGGTGTGGAGCATGCCGAAAGATTTTGTATACTTCGGCGCGCCCGACAGGGGACGCTGGAGGGACCTTCGCGTGTGGGCCACGGTACTTCTTGCGGTGCAGTGCGGGATATATTATGCGTTTTAGGCCTTTTTCGGGAGTTTCCGGCGCGGCGTTGCTGATAATGCGGGCCGTACCGGTCTTTGTTGTGATGTTAGCGGCAGCGCAGCCGGCGATATCGGAGGATTTCTTCTCGTACAGCCTAATGGCCGCCGGTGCGCGGGATCCGGAAACGAAGATCGGGTACTGGACGTCCGCGATAGAAAACTGGACGGTGGACGCGGGAGAGTTTCCCCTGTCCCGTGCCTTTTTCAACCGCGGTACCGCGTACGCGCGTATGGGGATGACGAAGAGGGCGATCGCCGATTATGACCGGGCCGTCGCGGCCGATCCGCGTTTCGCGAAGGCATACAATAATCGCGGGATACTCCGCTGGGCCTCCGGCGACCGGGATGGCGCGATCGCCGATTATGAGAGGGCAGTCGCGGCTTCTCCTTCGTTTTTCGAGGCCTATTACAACCGCGGGATAGCTCGCTCGGCCATGGGGGACCACCACCTCGCAATCGACGATTACACCAGGGCCGTTTCGATCTCGACGCGTTACGCGAAAGCCTATAACAACCGCGGGATAGCGCGGGCCGCGATCGGAGAGTACCCCGATGCGATCGCCGATTATAAACGGGCCATCGAGATCGACCCGAACGATCCCATCTTCTACAACAACCGGGGCGTCGTCCTCGTGCGAATGGATCGTCCCGATGAAGCGCTGGCTGATTTTTCCCGGGCCCTTGCTTTAAATCCCTCGTATACCGCAGCGCGCAGAAACAGGGGAATAGCCAATCATCTTGCCGGTAAGTACGGAGCGGCCGCGGAGGATTACCGCGAGGTGCTGATGCAAAACCCCGGAGACAGGGAAATAGACATGGGCCGGCGGCGCGCCCTCGCCGGGGAAAAGCTGCCTCCATTGACGGTGACGGGGGATGAAACTCGAGCGACAGGTCGCGTTCTCTCTCCGGATGAAAAGAAGAGAATCGGCCCGTTCGCGCGTCAGGGCGGCGCGCGAACGGGCATGCGCGAGCCTGGCCCGGAGGAGAAGCGCGCTGCCGTTACGCATTATGAACGGGGCAGAGCGCTCGCGAAAAAGGGAAGACTGGTGCCGGCGATAGCGGAGCTCTCGCGGGCGGTACGGCTTAACCCCGATGAAAGTGGGGTGTATGTGGAACGCGGAAGGCTCCACGCGCAGCGGGGAGACCTAATGAAGGCCGGAGAAGACTACGACAGGGCGATCGCACTCGGGCCGGAGAGCCCGATACAGTACTATAATCGCGGCATAATTCTGTATAAAAAAGGACAGTACGCTCGCGCAATAGAGGATTTTACGCGCGCCATAATACTCGATCCCGCTGATCCCGAATCGTACAACAACCGGGGCAGCGCCCGCCTTGCCGCCGGCGAGCCCGGCGAGGCTGTCCGCGATTACTCCCGTGCCCTGGGTCTGCGGGGCGATTACGCCCGTGCCTACGCAAACCGCGGTGTGGCCATGTTCTATCAGGATGATTTTCCAGGGGCACTCGCCGATTTCAACAGCGCGCTCCGTATCGATCCCCGGGAAGGAATGGCGCTCCATAACAGGGGGATCATCCACTATGTGCTGGGCGACCGCGGAGGCTCGCTTGACGATTTCAACGCCGCCATTGCGCTCGATCCGGGCAATTCGTATTCGCGGATATGGCGCCTGGCCATCGCCGCCGGATCGTCGGACGCTGGAATGGCCGCTTACATGGCGCAGGAACGCACGCGATACGCCCGGCATTCCCCGTCGTGGCCGGTGGCGCTTATGCGTGGTTTTCTCGGTATCGTTCCAGACGCGGAGCTTTTACGAAAAGCATCCGCCGTGAATGATGCACGGCTGGCGAAGAGAAGGCGGGCCGAGGCGTTGTATTATCTGGGTCTGCGAAAGAAGATGATCGAAAAAAAGAAAGGGCAGGCCATGGACTATTTTAAGAGAAGCCTGGCGGAGGACTCATCCATGGTCCACACCGGTCGTCTCGCGCGCTTTGAGGTGTCGGGCGGCTGAGCACCGGAAAGGTGATTTCACACAACCACTCAAGGAGGCGGTCATGGCGGTCAGCGGATTGAAACGGGTGCTCGGTCTCCCCGAGGTGTCGTTTATCGCGATAGGATGCACCATCGGCGGGGGGATCTTCGTCTTCACCGGCATCGTACTCAAGATAGTCGGCAACACCCTGCCGCTGGCCTTCGCCATGGCTGTGGTCCCAGTTCTTATCAGTATGCTGCCGCTGGCCATGCTGGGGTCGGCCATCCCGGCGACCGGCGCAAACTACAAGTATCCCAGCCGCATGGTGTCGCCCGGCCTGGCCTTTGTGGGCATGTGGGTGTATATCCTGGCATCCTTCTTCGGGCAGATCCCGCTGTACGCGCTGAGCTGCGCCCGATATATAGGCATGCTGGTCCCTGGAGTGCCCGTGGAACTAACTGCCGTGGCGATCCTTACTGTTTTTTTCATCGTCAATCTGCTCGGCGTAAGGCCGGCGGCGTGGGCGCAGGGCCTGATGGTGATCGTTTTGATCAGCGCGCTGGTGTTCTACTCGGTTACGGGAGCCACGGCGTTCAATCCCGAAAACCTCAGGGGAATGTTTGAAAAGGGCGCAGGGCCCCTCATGCTGGGGGTGGCGCTGCTCACCTTCACCTATCTTGGCTCAAACGCGATCATCGAGCTGGGGGACGAGATAAACAACCCGGGCAAGGTGATTCCTCGGGCCTTCTTTATCGCCTTTCCCGTGGTTGCGGTACTCTATGTATTCGTGGCGCTCGCAACGGTCGGCGCGGCCCCGATTGAGACGCTTCTGAGCTCGAAAGACCCGATGTTCGAAGTCAGCGGGGCGTGCGCGGGCGGGGCGGGCAGACTTTTCTTCATATTGGGCGGTGCGGTGCTCGCGCTCCTGACCACGCTTAACGCGCTTTTCATGGTTGGGACCAAATCGCTCCTTGTCGTCATAGACGATCGTATTCTCCCCGGCTGGCTCGGGGGACTCAACAGGCGTTTTGGAACGCCGCACATCCTCCTTTCGCTGATCTACGCGTGTTCGGTCCTGGGGGTACTGTCGGGGCTTCCCCTGGAGACCTTCGCCTCTTACGCCGCGCTGGGGGGGATGATAATCTTCGTCCCGGTCCTCATCGCGTCGCTCAGGCTTCCGCACCTTTACCCGGAACGGTATGAGCGTTCCCAGTTCAAGCTGAGGGGATTTTTGCTCTGGTTCTGCCCTGTCGTGGGTTTCCTTATGGTTGCCTTTTTCAGCGCCGTCATCCTCGCCGATTTGAAAAGCCCGGTGAAGATCGGTCTCTTCGGCGCGTTTATTCTGTCGGGGATTATATACTATATGGCCAGGAAGCGTTTGCTGCTGCGTGAAGGCGTGGATCTGGGTTTAATAAAGGGAAGGAGTGACTGGAGTGACTAATACCGATCAGATATTGCCATTGTTCCATAAATACCCGGAGTTGGGAATCAATATCCCCCGGGTTTCGCTTGGTGCGTTTCCAACGCCCGTACACCGGTTAAGCGGGTTCGATTGTGAGAACCTGTGGGTCAAGCGCGACGATCTGAGTTCCGCCATATATGGCGGAAACAAGGTGCGCAAGCTCGAGTTCATACTTGGCGACGCCGAAAAGCGAAACAGGAGGGAGGTGGTGACCATCGGCGGTATCGGGACCAACCACGGCCTGGCGACGGCCATCTATTGTCAAAGGCTCGGGATGCGGTGCACGCTTCTGTTGTTCAAGCAGCCGGTTACGAGTTATGTAAAACGCAACCTGCTCCTGTACAGGTATTTCGGCGCCCGGACCGTCTTTAGGGGGTCCCTGCCCAAAACGGTGCTTGCCTATTATCTGACGCATCGCCTGTTCCATCCGGCCGCCCGGTATGTTTTTGCCGGTGGTTCGAACGTGCTCGGCACCATAGGTTTTGCTAACGCCGCTTTCGAGCTTCGACGGCAGATAGAAGAAGGGCAGATGCCCGAACCGCACTACATCGTCTGTCCCCTCGGCTCGAACGGCACCCTCGCGGGTCTTGCATTGGGGGTGCGCCTTGCCGGGCTGCGCTCAACCGTCGTAGGCGTACGGGTGACGGCGTCGCACCTGGGCCCTGTCCCGGTGTCGACCCCCGGCGCGGTCGCAAAGCTCATGGCGGAAACGCTCCGCTTCCTGCGGCGGAAAAGCCCCGCGGTCAAGGAGGTGAGCACCGAGGCGCCGGAGGTGCTGGACGAGTATTTCGGAGAAGGGTACGGGTGTCCGACGGCCGCCTGCTGTGAGGCGATCGATATAATGAAACAGCGGGGGAACCTCAATCTCGAGCCCACCTATACCGGAAAGACATTCGCAGCGGTGCTGGACATGGCGCGCCGCAACCGGCGGCGGAGAGATGTCGTGCTGTACTGGCATACCTATAACTCGGTCGATTTATCGCGAGAGGCGGCGTCTGTCGATTATCACGATCTGCCCCGGCCTTTTCACCGTTTTTTCGAAATACCCGAGGTTCCCGTACCGGCCTGTCATGATTAGGGATTTGTCGCCATCCGGAGATATCGGGGTTTCCCCGTCCCGGGGCGGGTGAATCCCCGAAGGCCTTCCCTCCGGACAAAAGCGCGAAATAAAAAAAACTTGAAATTAATGGTAACATTTTAGACTATGTTTGTGGAGAAGTGATTTTTCCCTTTTTCTTAGCGTCTGCCTGCGGATAAGGAGAGAGTGGCCAAACCACTCTCTTTTTTCGATACAAACAGCGGTCCGGAGATGAGCAATCCAGCGGTCAGGGAACAGGTGATGGAGACGGTCAGGGCCGTCGCTGAGGACCTCGGATATTTGGTTTACGAGGCGGGCCTGCTCCTGAAGGGAAAGAACTCGAGCGTTGTCGTTAAGATCGATGGAAGTGCGCCGATCTCCCACTCGGACTGTCAGGCCTTCAGCAGGGAGCTGTCCCGGCGCCTGGACGAGGCGGGTCTGCTCCCGGATTATTCGCTGGAGGTGTCCTCCCCCGGAATACGTCGGCAGCTTCGAAGTGTAGAGGAGTTCGAGCGGTTCAGCGGTTCCCCCGCGAAAGTCATATACCGCGAAGGCGACGAACAGCGCGTCGTCAAAGGGCGGATAGGCCGGGTGGAGGGCAAGATCATCGAGCTTCGCGAGGGAGATAAAGCGATCATGATCGATTTCGATGCGATAAAGAGCGCGAACCTCGAGTTTTAACGCGTGTCACCGGCAGAGGTGGAGAATCATTAACGTGGTGAAGGTTTGAAACATGAGCAACAACTTTTTCGAGGCGTTACACCAGATTGCGAACGAAAAGGGAATAACGCGGGAAACAATCGAGGAAATCGTCGAATCGGCGATGATCTCTGCCTATAAGAAACAGTATGGTTCGAACACCAGCGTTCGCGTGGTTTTCGACCGCGATAAAAACACCGTCAAGATCGTCTCCAGGAAAATGGTGGTCAATTCGCCGAGGAACAGGGCGGAAGAGGTGCACGTTGCCGAGGCCCGGCGGTTCAAACCCGAAGCGCGGCTTGGCGACGAGATGGATGTGGAGGAGAACCCGCTCGAATCGTTCGGGAGGATAGCGGCGCAGACGGCCAAACAGGTGATTGTCCAGAAGATCAAAGAGGCCGAGAAGAACATCGTTTATAACGACTTCAAGGACAAGGAGGGCGATCTCATAAACGGGTACCTCCAGCGTAAGACGAAGGACGCTATTTTCGTGGATCTCGGGAAGACCGAGGGAATTCTCCCGGCGCGCGAGCAATCGCCGCTTGAGCATTTCAAGACCGGTGAGCGCATCAAGGCGCTTGTGCTTTCGGTACAGAAAAACACCAAAGGGCCGTCAGTGGTGCTGTCGAGGGCAAACACCAAGTTTATACAGAAGCTTTTCGAGATGGAGATCCCCGAGGTGTATGACGGGATTGTGCAGATCGTCAACATCGTGCGCGAGCCCGGCCTTCGCACCAAGGTCGCCGTGGTCAGCGAACGGGACGACGTGGACGGAGTGGGCGCCTGCGTCGGTATGAAGGGCATACGGATACAGTCCATCGTGCGCGAGCTCGAGGGCGAGAAGATCGATGTGGTCGAGTGGGTTGACGACCGACGGATAATGGCGGCGAACGCGCTTACGCCCGCACGCGCCAAGGAAGTCATGGAGACCAGAACCGGCGGGGTGATCGCCGTCGTCGAGAAGGAACAGTACAAGCTGGCTATCGGCAAGGCGGGACACAACGCGCGGCTTTCGGCGAGGCTCTGCGGGTTCGATATTGATATCAAGACCGAGGAGCAGTATCGTGAGTTCCTGAGCTCGAGTGAGTCCCGGGCAATGGTGGAGCAGCTCTTCGCGAGCAAGGACGTTGAAGAAACGCCGATCGATGAACTGCCGGGTCTCGACAGCCGGACCATCAAGCTCCTGGAGGCGGGAGGGCTCTTCTCGGTCGAAGATCTGGTGGAGACGTCGTTAGACGATCTCATGAAGATCGACGGAATCGGCGAAAAAACCGCCAAGAAGATAATGGACATCCTCGCGGAATCAATCGATTTTGAGGAAGAAACGGAGGGGGGAGAGGCGGAAGAAGGAGAACGGCAGGAAGAAGCGGGTGAAGCGGAGACGGCGGAGGCCGTTGACGAAGCGGATGCGGAGAAATAATGGCGCGAGAATGTGCGACCAGACCGCGAAAATGAACGGGACCGCGTTCTTCCGAAAATTCAATAGGTAGAAGCAAGGTGCAAATGAAAGCAATTGATATTGCAACCACAAATCATGTAACAGAAGAAGATATTCTTACCATTTGTAAAGACCTGGGAATAAGCTGTGCCGGGATGGATGCCGAGTTCTCCGAAAGGGACGTTTTCCTGGTGCAGAAAAAAATAGAAGTGATCAAGGAGCAGCGGGCGAAGGCCGCAAGGGAGCTTCTCGAGCGGAAGAACGAACGCAGCGAAAGACCGGGCGCGAAGATCAAGCTGAAGCGCAAGGTGACCGTTTCGAAGGAACTCATCAGGGAAAAGATGGAGAAGGACGAGGAAGCCGCGGCGGCTCCCCATCCGGTAACGGAGCAGATGGAAGAGGCTACGAAAGCCGCTTCCACTCCTCCGCGCGAGGAAAGGCGTGCTCCAGCCGCGGGCAGGCCCGCTACGGGACGCTCCGATCAGCGGCCCCAGGCGGCGGGTCGACGGCCTGATTCACGGCCCGCACCGAGGAGCGACGCCGCCCGCAGGCCCGGTCCCGGCGCACCGGGGGCAAGGCCCTTCGAAGATCGCAGGCCCGGCCCCAAAGCCCCGCCGCCCAAGG
>DATIKU010000036.1 GCA_035477215.1 Spirochaetota bacterium
ATGGCCAATCTTCAATCTTCAATCTTTAATCTGTAATCTTTAATCCCCAATCCGTCAACCCCATTTCACCGCGCGCAAGGGCGCATAGCGCGAACGCGCATGTAAGGGAAACCCTTACACCCGACTGCCGCAAAACCATTAGCCCTACCTCCACGTATAATACTCGAAATACCCGTTGCGGTATGCGGTGCCCCGGCACCCGCGGTAGGTGATGTCCGCTTTGCCGTTGCTGAAGTCGCCGGCCTCGTCCAGAGTGCAGTGGAGGATGGTATTTCCCGCGGAGTCGATGTATCCCCAGAAGCCGTCCTTCTTCACCGCGATGAGGCCCTCGGCGAAGCCGCGCACCTCGTCGTACCAGCCGCCGGCCACAAGCGTGCCGCGCCGGTTGATGAAGCCCCATCCGTTCGCGAGGCGCACGGCGGCGAGATTGCCGTCGAAGGCGCGGGCATCGACGTAGCGCGGCGCGATGAACACGCGGCCCTCGCCGTCGGCATATCCGTAGAGGCCCTTCTCCTCGCAGTAAACCGCTTTGAGCTGCTCGTCCGGGTCGGGGTCGTTCGCGCCGGAGGCGTTTATCCACGTCCACAGCACCCCGCGCCGCACCCTGGCGCGGCCTCCAAAAAAGCTCTCGGCCTCGTCGTAGACCGCCGGAAGGCGCACCGCGCCCCGGTCGTTCAGGTATCCCCATCGCCCGCCGCTTTTAAAGCGCGCGAGGTATTCGCCGTAGCAGTCGATCTCGTCGTAGACGAAATCCAGTATGATCCTGCCGCCCGCGTCCACGAGGCCGTACTTTTCGCCCTTTTTGATCCTTCGCGGCGGGGGCGCGGTCCGCCCCTCGGTTTCCAATTCGCAGGCGTCGACCACAAGGACCTCGCGGTCGCGGATGAGCGCGCCCGCGCGCGTCATGAAGATGCCGTGCTCGCCGGGGGCGATCTCTCCGGCGTTTTCGCCGCCGACGCGGCGCGCCGCCTCGTTGTACGCGCGAAAGGCGTCCGCCGAAAAAAACGCCGAGTCGATAATACAGGAGCGCGCCTCCGAAAGCGCCGCCGAGGCCTCGGCAAACTCGTCGCGCAGGTTCGCCGCCATCGCGCGTTCGACGAGGGTCCGCACGCGGCCGTTAAGGTGGTTCTCGCCGGTCTTTGCCGAGGCGGACGCCTTGGCAACAAGCGCCTTCTCGAGCGGGACGCGGCGCGCGGCGCCGTTAATCTTCCGCGCCTCCATGAGCGCGGCCTCGTAGCACAGGCGCGCCTCGGCGAACTCCCACGCGCGGTAACGCCCGTCGCCTGCCGCGTCGTGCACGGCGGCGATTACGGCGAGCGCCGCGTCCATGCGCTCGCGCACGGCGCCGCGGAAAGGAGCGAGCGCCCTGCGGTGCTCGTCGGAGAGCCTGCCGTCCACGCGCTCGAGCAGGGCGCCGTAGGCGGCAAGGGCCTCCTCGGCCCGGCCCGCCTCGAAGGACGCGTCGGCGGCGGAGAGCTCGTCTTTAAGGAAGGAGAGCGCGGCCGCCATGGCCCCGTCGGCGGCGTCGAAGCGCAGGACCGCTATCGGCGCGAGCGTGGGCAGACCCTCGGGCGCGGCGCTTTTTACCGCCATTCTGTACGACGGTTCGACCAGAGCGCGCGCCGCCTCACCCATGTAGTAGGCCAGCTCCGCCTCGGCGCAGGTGAAATCGACCATGGACTTCTTGTAAAAACCCTTCGCGCCCTGGCGCGCCATGCAGTGGGCGACGATTCGAAGCAGGTGCCCCTCGGCGCGCACCTCGCCGTAGACGATCTCGTCGGCCTCCACCGCGTCGGCGATCTCGCGCACCTGCTCGTCCGCGCCCTTCCCGGCGGCCATGGCCGTCTCCGCCCGGCGGTACAGCGCCCGTATGTCGTCGTCGCCGAGCACGCGGCGGCGGTCGTCGGCCCGGCCCAGGAGCGCGAGCACCAGCGCGTCGGTGGCCACCCGCGCGGTTTTAACACCCACCCCCGAGGCACCGAGGGCGGAAACGTACATCTTCCGCGGGGCCGTTTCGGCCGCGGCCGCGCCGCAGAGCGCGGCGCAGAGCAGAAGTGCGTACGGCATGTGCTGTACAATCACGGTTGCCCTCCGTTTCCGCCGGGTCTTCGGGCGTGTTTCCGGCCGCCCATTCATACTGCGACGGATGCGCGGCGGGAAATATCGGAAATTTTTCCGGGGGCCTGTCGCGGTAAGCGCGGAAACGCCGGAATCCGCTTCCGCGTCCGGAAATTCGTTGTAATAATTCGCGGAAAATACTATTTTTGAACAATCACGGGAATACACACTGGGAGGCGGTACACGATGACGCTTCGAGGCATAAAAAAAGCCCTTATCGAGGATGTTGAAAAATTATCACCCGGGCAGCAGAAAAAACTGCATGATTTTGCGCGGGCGTTGCTTGTTTCAAGGCCGGCCGGGGCCCGCGGAACCGATCTGCTGAGATTTTCGGGGACGTTCGATAAAAAATCCATACGGCAAATGAAAGAAGCGGTCGCGGAGTGCGAGAGGGTGGACCGAAGTGAGTGGTAAATATCTGATAGACACCAATGTAGTAATTGCGTTGTTCAACGGAGATCCCGATATATCAGACTGGTTGCGTGAAGCCTCCGAGGTTCATTTGTGCACCGTCGTTATCGGCGAGCTATACTATGGAGCCTATACATCGACAAAGCGAAAAGAAAACCTCGCGAAACTGGAAGAATTTGTAATTTCTTCTTCCGTACTGGAACCGGACATCACGACGGCAAGGGAATACGGCATAATTAAAAGCGATCTGCGGAAGAAGGGCTCGCCGATACCCGAAAACGACATATGGATCGCCGCACTCGCGAAACAATACGGGCTGTTCCTCTACACCGGGGACGCTCACTTCAGGAACATTCCGAAAGTTAACGTGGTCATAAGAAAAATACGCTAAGCTTTTTGCTTGCGCGCCTTCCGCGCGCCGGGTATTCTCCATCGGATTCATGTTTGCACCATGGCATTATGGAGGACCGGGCATGCACGCGATTATAGCCGGCGTACTCGCCGCGATACTTCTGCAGGGCGCGCCGTCCGACGGGTTCGAGGCGGTCGTTTCGCGCGTTGTTGACGGCGACACGCTGATCGTGCTGAGGGAGGACGGGCGGCGCCTGCGGGTTCGCCTCGTCAATATCGATGCGCCGGAATCGCGCTACAAGGGATCGTCGCAGGAGCCCTGGGCCTCCATGGCGGCGCGGCGCCTCGCGCGCCTCGCGCCGAAGGGCTCGAGGGTGCGCGTGAGCACTCCCGCCGAGGCGCTCGACCGGCACGGCCGTACACTGGGCCTGGTTTTTCGCGGTGAAACGAACGTAAACCTATCGCTGGTCCGCGAGGGCCTGGCCCTGCCCTACCTGGTGCACCCGGCCATGGGCATGGCCGTCGAGTTCGCCGGCGCCTGCGCCGAGGCGCGCCGCGAGGGCCGCGGCCTGTTCGCCCCGGGACGCGCCCTTCCGGAGGAACCCGCGCGCTTCCGCCTCCGCCTGGGCGGCCGCGCCCCGTACTGGTGGGTCGGAAACCTGCGCACCGGGCGCTACGGCCCGCCCGAAAGCTTCGGCCGCCACCTTCCTGAGGAGCGCATCCTCTTTGAAAACGAGGAGCGGGCAATTGCCGCGGGGTACGCGCGTGAGGAATGAGGGGGAAGGCCATCCATATCGGAGGAAGGGCGGGAAGCCCCGGGCGACGATGACGATCGTCGCAGGGGGCCATAATCTTCAATCTGTAATCTTGACCCTTAAAGTCTCACCAGTTATGGACAATGCTCTCGAGGTCCGACACAAGGCGCGGAATGTCCTCTCTCACTATGTCCCACAGGATATCGAAATCCACCTGGTTGTACCCATGAATAAGCCGGTTTCGGAGCGCAATTATCTGACGCCACTGAACGGCCGGATACTCGTCACGCGTCCGGTCCGAAACACGCGACGCGGCCTCCCCGATTATCTCAAGGAGCCGCACAAGGGAAAGATTCAGCCAGCGTAGTTCATCGAGGTCCGAACGACTTTTCCCCTCAGCGAAGCGGAGCACCTCGCCGGCATGGTCGAGCATATCGAGAATTCGAACGCGGTCTTTCTCAGGAAGCATAGGCCGTTTCCGCTTCAGCCAGCACCCTGTCGCGAAATCGCGGATTTAAAAAACCTTCGGTGTTGAGATCGACCCTGCGGCCGAGTATCCCGGAGAGTTCCATTTCGATATCGAAAAACCGAAGACCGACGCTTACTCCGGGCTCGAACTCCACCAGCACGTCGATATCACTGTCGGCGCCGAAATCATCGCGCAGAACCGAACCGAAAAACGACAGGCGGCGGATACGGTTCCTGCGGCAGAAGTCCGCGATTTTTTCCCGCGAATAATCAATTTTCATTTTCATCGAAGCATCCCCGCCACTATCCGTTATGTAGCAAATCGTATAAACCGTTTCAACTCTTTTTTATTCAATACGTCCGCGCGCCGTCGGGCATGGCGGTTGTGAAATGCCGAGTATAGAGAGGAAAGGCGGGAAGCCCCGGGCGACGATGACGGTCGTCGCAGGGGGCCATAATCTTCAATCTTCAATCTTCAATCTTTAATCGAAATCCCCACAAATCCGTTCAGATTTTCCGACAGCAGGTACTCGCCCGGGCCAACGCGCTCGAAGACGGCAAAGCCGTCGTAGACGCGGGCCACCGTGTAGCCGCGCTTACCGATGAGGTAGTACTTCGCCGAGTCGTCGACCGCGCGGACCTCGAGGGTGGCGCCCCGTTCCGTCGCGATGACCCGAAACGGCAGTTCGCCGCGGCGCATAGGCAGACGGTAATCGGCGACGGGCGCGTCGGAGTCGCCGAGCACGTGGGCGCGCGCGCCGGAGTCCAGATAGGGGCTGGCGGCCGGACGCACGGCTCCGGAGGCGACGGCGAAGGCGACCGACGGCAGGCGGGTGGTCTCGTCCGCAGCGGTTTCGGCGAGCGCCTCCTCGTAGAGGTAATAGTCCTCGAATAAGTAGCGGCACGAGTCGCACGCGGCCATGTGGGCCATCACGCGCTCGCGCTCGGCCTCGCTTCCGATGAGCCCCTCGGCGAAGGCCATCACCAGTTCGGACATGTCGTCGCGGCATGGGGGCGCCTCAAGGATTTTATTCAGCCGTTTTTCGTCCATGGCGCCCTCCTAATCGAACCCCACGTCGGGATGGCGCCTTTTAAGCGCGGACAACACGAGCTTTCGCGCCTTCGCGTAATGCTCGGATACGGTGGACTGCCGCAGGTTCAGGGCGCGCGCCGCATCCTGCTGGGTCATGCCGTCGAGGGCGATCATCGCGAAGATAAGGGCCTGCTTTCCGGGGAGGCGCGCCGCCTCGGCCTTCACGAACTCCAGCATATCGCGGTCCTCCAGTGCGAGCTCGAAACCCGCGCCGCGGCCGGGCCCGGAGGCCGGAAAAGACCGCCGGTCGAGCTCTTCGGCGTCGAAGCAGTGTTCGGTTTTTTCGCGGCGCGTTTTCATCGCCCGCATCTGGTCCCTAAACTCGTTGCGTGCGATTATGACAAGGTACGCGGAGAGGGGGCAGAGGCCCCGGAAGGAACGCAGACCGTCCCTGAGAATTTTTTCGAAAACCGCCTGCGTGATGTCGTCGAGATCGTGCTCGTTGAACGCGCCGTGGTAGTTGCGCCCGAGCTTGCGCACGTACGCCCGGATGATATCGTGATGCTCGGCGATGGCCTTCATCGCGTTGCGGTTGTCCGGTGGATCGATGGGATGGTCCGGTTTCATGGCGATCAGGCCGCGCTTGTTCTCATGAAACCGTACCGTGTACACGAATTCCATCATCCGTCAATCCTTTTACGAAGGGCCCGCGCCGCTCATATGCTCATCCCATGCATGGTACGACGAGGATACATGGGGAAATATCGGCAAAAAACGCGCGGTACGCGCAAAATGCTTGAATTTTACACTCGACGGGCGCAGGATAGGCGCGAACCGTTCAATCCAATAAACAGAAAGGAAGCACCCTATTGATCGAGCAGAGGCCGGCGCACGCCGTCGATCCGGAACTCACAAGGCGCCTGAAGGCCGCAAAACGCAAGGAGCGCTTCAGGCTGTATTTCGACGAGGTCCGTCCGCGCATAACCGAAATACTTCGCGAGCAGGCCGGGGAGAGGGCGCGCTCGGGCCTCATCCCCCGCTACGGCAGGCTGGCGCTCACCCTGGGGCACAATCCCATCCCCTCGCTCATCGTCGCCAACGCCTTCGCGCCGCCGAAACTCGTCCTGTTCCATCCGCCGCGCCACGGCAAACTGCTTCGGGAAAGGGTGCTTCCCGCGCTCGACGGTTCCATTCCGCGCGGGGGCATTGAGACGATAGAGCTTTCCTCCGCCGACCACGACGCCAACTACGCCGCCATCCGCGGGGCCCTCGCGTCGCGCCCGTTCGACGGCCATACGTTATGCGACATCACCGGCGGCAAGAAGATACTCTCCATGCAGCTGGGCCTCATCGCCCGCGAGCTCGGATTCGACCTGTGCTACATCGACAGCGAGTCGTACATCCCGAACTCGGACATCCCGGAGCCAGGCAGCGAATCGCTCTACATACACTCCGCCGATCGCGACGGCCTGACCTCCATCCGCATGGAAAGCGCCCCCCGCCTCACCGTCAGCCTCGTCCCGGCCACGGGGGCCGCCGTCTTCAATTTCGACGCGGACGGCACCCCTTACAAGTTCACCCTGTCCGACCTCAGCGATTCGGTCGTGGAGACCGTGCGCGCGGAGATCGACGCCATATACGCGCGCATCAACGCCAATGTTCTGCGCGGAGAGGATTCACAGCGCGAGCTGGACGATCTCGCCGGCCTGGTACGCTCCATGCTCATGCCTCAGGGCCTGGACGAGCGGATACGGGGCGCCGCCGGAGGACTTCGACTGCACCTCGACACCGAGCTCGCCGGCATTCCCTGGGAGGTCGCGTTCAACCGGCTGTACGGAACGCCTATTCCCCTCCAGCGCATGTTCAACCGGACCATCGATTACCGCCGGCTCGAGCCGACCACGCAGAAAAAGGAGGGGGCGCTCGTGATTCTGGGCTCCGCCGAGGGCATACCGCTCTTCGGCGAGATCGCCGACTGGCTCGGGGCCTACTCCCTGCGCTCCCCCGTCAAGATACGGACCGCCGTCGCCGAGTCCCGCGGCGCGCTCCAGAAGGAGCTCGGCACGCGCCGCTACGACGCCGTGCTGTATTTCGGCCACTCGGAGTACGGCCCGTCTGAGGAGGAGACCGGTTGGCGCTGCGTAAACGGCGAGATTTTCCATTGTGGGAGCCTCCGCTGCATAGAGAACACGCCGCCCGACCTCATCATCTCCAACTCCTGCCACAGTGCGCGTTCCATGCCCTTCGCGGCGCACTCCTTCGCCTGCAGCGCCATGCGCGCCGGGGTGCGCACCTACATCGGCACGCGCTGGCTGCTCGAGTTCGAGCGCAGCCGCGCGTTCCTGGAGGCCGTCACCGACGCCATGCTGGTCCCCAGAGTGTCCCCGGCGCGGGCGTTCGCGCGGGCCCTGGCGGCGCTCGCCGAACGCTTCGGCGGGCGCGACATCGCGCTGTACAATTACGTATACTACGGGAAGTGAGCCCGCGGCGGCACCTCCCGAAAATACATCGAGGACGCATACCGATGAAAAAAATCCAGGCCGAAACGGCCGACCTGCTTTTCGGCCAGGTCCGCGACATCGACGCGGCCGTGTACGACGCCGCCCTCAAGCTCGACCGGTTCCGCGTAACGCTCGAGGAGCTCTTCCTGCACCTCACGCGCGACGAGCGCCTGTGCTTCGCCTCCGATCACGCCGGGCGCATGTACTTCATCTACGACACCTATAACGCTCCGAAAGACCTCCAGAGGGAGCTTAACGCCCTGCGCGCCTACACCAATCTCTTCCATCACCCGGGGCATCCCGACCCGGACACGGAGAAGTACCTCGTATGCCTGAAGACCCTGTGCGGCGCGATAGAATACTTCTCGCCGCATGGCGCGCCGAAAGCGCTCACCGAACGCTACGGCCCCGTCGCGCATATCTCCATGAAGGGGAAAGAGACCCCGCCGAGGGAGCGGATCGAATTCCTCCGCGCCGTAGTCCGCGCGGTGAAGCGCGCGAAGCCGGCGGGCAGATCGGCGGAGAGTTTCCTGGCATGTTCCGACGGCAACGGCGACGGCCTCGGGATCTCGTTCTGGGACCACGACGGCGACGCGCCCGGGCAAAAGATAGGCGACATGGCCGACCTCGCCTGGATCCCGGCCACGGTGCACCTTTTCGACATAGAGAAGCTCTCGAAGGGCGAGCGGTTGTATTCCACCACGCGGTCTTCCATGGTGGTGCTCGAGCCCGACTACCTGGTCGACGCCACCGCGGTCGCGGGCTGTTTTTCAAACAGCGGGGCGAACCCGCTTGTGCACCTCCTCAACCGGTTCAGGCCCTACGAGATACGGGAGTCCATTGTCAGGGGAACCATCGCCAACCATCTGCTGGACCGCCTGGTCGCCGACGGCAAGGCGCCCTTCGAGCGGCTCTTCGGCGAGGCGACGGCCGAATGCGCGCTCGACATCGCCGCGCTGCTGCACGGCGACGCGGGGCCCGACCCGGCGGCGATCGATTCTCTGAAGAACTCGGCAAGGACCCACTACGCCGTTATAAAACAATGCCTGCAGGAATTCCGCTCCTCCCAGATCCACATCGAGCCGAGTTTCATCTCCCCGCGGTACGGCCTGCAGGGACGGCTGGACCTCCTGGTGGAGCACGGGGGCGAACGCTGGGACGTCATCGAGCTCAAGTCGTCCGGGCGGGTCCCGGACGGCCGCGGGCCGTGGCCCAACGACGCCGCCCAGGCCCTGTGCTACGAGCTCATGCTCGACTCGACCTTCCGGGGCCGCGAGGGCGCGGGCTGTATCCTCTACTGTTCCGACGCGAGCGGAAGAACGCCGCTTCGCCATGTTGAAAGCAAAACGTCCAGCCGCCAGAACGCGCTCATGGTGCGCAACCGCATCGTGTCCCTCGAGCGGCGGCTCGCTTCCGGCGACACGTCGGTGCTCCACTCCATCCGCCCGGACGCCTTCGCCGGCATGCCGGGATATGTGCGCGAGTGGGCCGGGGAATTTCACCGCGCCCTCGCATCGACCGCGCCGCTGGAGCGCGCCTGGTTTTCCGCCTTCGCCTCGTTCGTCGCGCGCGAGCAGTGGACGGCGAAGCTCGGCGCGGCCTCCCGCGCCGGAAGCGCCGGCCACGCGGCGCTCTGGAACGCGAGCGTCGACCAGAAACAGCAGTCCTATTCCATACTGCACTACCTCGAGATTGAGCCTAAAAAGTGTGATTTCGAAAAATTTCACCTAACCTTCAAGCGCAGCCTCTACACCGACAGGGAGACCGGCTTCCGCACGGGCGATATCTGCCTTCTCTATCCCGTGGAGAAACAGGGCGAGTCCAGGCCATGGGAGCGGACCGTGCTCAAGGGGACGATCCGCGAGCTGTCGCCCGACCTCGTGACGGTGGCCCTGCGAAACAGGAACGCCGACCGGCGCTACCTGAAACAGTTTCCCTACTGGTCACTCGAGCGCGACCTCATGGAGTCCGGCTTCAACGACCTCTACCGCGCGCTCTACGCCTTCCTCTGCGCCCCGGCCGAAACGCGCGGCCTCATCCTCGGCCTCTCTCGCCCGCGCTTCGAGGAAACCTGTCCCGTGCCGCTCGACTACGACGGCGGCGACGGCGCCGTGGCCGACGCGCTCGGGCGCGCGCTCTCTTCGCGCGACTATTATCTCGTACAGGGCCCGCCCGGCACCGGCAAGACCTCCATCGCGCTGAAGGAGATCGTGCGACACCTGCACCGCGGAACGTCCGAAAACCTCATGATAATCGCCTTCACCAACCGCGCCGTGGACGAGATCTGCGACAACCTCGCCGAGGCATCCATACCCTTCATCCGCCTCGGGCGCGACGCGGGGAACGCGCAGAAGAGCATGCAGTCGCTCAGTGATGAAATGGGCCCCGCCGAGCTCTATGGGCGCCTGCGCGCCGAGCGCGTCTTCGTCTCGACCGCGGCCTCGGCCCAGCGCGCGCCGGCGCTCTTCCGCATAAAGCGCTTCCGCACGCTCATCGTGGACGAAGCCTCGCAGCTCACCGAGCCCGCCCTTGCAGGCCTTTTAACGCGCTTCGAGCGCTTCATATTGATCGGCGACGAGAAACAGCTTCCGGCAGTGGTGACCCAGGCCGAGGAACACTGCGTGGTGGACGACACGAAGCTTCGCGACATCGGCCTGGCCTCGCTTTCGGGCTCGCTCTTCGAGCGGCTGGTGCGAAACGCCGCGGCCAGGGGCTGGAGTGAGGCGCACGGCATGCTCGTAACCCAGGGGCGCATGCATCGCGACATCGCCGAATTCTCCAACCGCGAGTACTACGGCGGAAGGCTCACGGAGGCCCTCGAACGGCAGACGGCCGCGCGGGGGATGTTCGATCCCGCCTCGGGCGACGTGCTCGAGCGCGCGCTCGGCTCCGCGCGCGTGGTCTTCTTTCCGTCCACGGCGGAATCCGGAACGCGCACCCACAGGGGAGAGGCGCGCGCGGTGCGGCGGATCGTCGAATGCGCGCTTAGCGCACTCGGCGGGGATTTTACGGTTAGGTCGCTCGGCGTCATCACCCCCTTCCGCGCCCAGATAGGCGAAATCCGAAGGGAGATCGCCGAAATCGATTCGCCGCTCGACCTCGACGCGCTCGTCACCGTCGACACCGTCGAGCGCTTCCAGGGGAGCCAGCGCGACATCATCGTGGTCTCGTTCGCCCTCAACCATCCCGGTAGGATCGCCCAGGCCCAATCGCTCTCCCCCGACGGCGCGGTGGACCGCAAGCTCAACGTCACCCTTACGCGCGCCCGCGAGCACCTGGTGCTGCTGGGATGCCCAGGGGTGCTCGAGAAGGCGCCGCAGTATGCAAAACTGCTGGAGCACGTCCGGAAGCTGGGCGGGCACCTGGACCCAGGCCCGTTATTCCGTTAGGCGGTCTTGCTTCCCGGCCTGCGGTCCGGCACCACCAGCACGGCGCTCATGCGCGAGATCCTGAACGTGCGCTCCTCCCCGCGAAGGCGGCAAAAGCCCGTCATATACGCCTCACCGCGGTACGACAGTACGCGAAGCGGCCTCACCCAGCGCCGCGTGGAGTTTAACCGCCTGTCCTCGTAATCGAACGCCACCCAATGACCGCGCTGTATGGCGATCTCGATGACGAAGGCGAGCTCCGAGGACTTCGATTCGATGGGAAAGGCCTTCGTCATGTCCGCGTCCGGCTCCGCCCCGGGCTCCGTGGCCGCCGCGCGCCGGGCCCTGCCGGAGGAAGGAGCGGGCGCCTTCCGGCTCTTCTCCCCGGCGGGCGGATGCGCACCCGACCTGGCGGCCGCCGAAACACGCACCGCAACCGCCTCCTCCTTCATCTCGCGCTCGAGGCGCTCGCGCCGCAGGGCGCGGAGCGCGAGCTCGCTTTTTACCAGCAGACGCACCAACAGACCCAGCGTAAGGTAGAGTGACGCCTCGCTCCAGGCGATAAACTCGAACTCCGGATACGTCGGAAGATATATTCCGTGCCGGTTGACCCAGTGGTCCGTCACCGCGGCGACAAGGTCGAACGCGCCTCCCGCCACCTCGCATGCGGAGGCGTAGAGCGCGCTCCAGCCCGGAAACGCGTTTTCGACGACGCAGGCGGTGTTGAACGCCATGAAGCCTGTCAGCAGCCAGTGGCTCTTTTTCATGTCTCCTCCTCCGCGGCGGGATACGGTGACTCACTCCGCTTTCGGTCCTATGTACAGGTAACAGCGCGCGTCGGGATTCGATATCCGCACGGTGCAGGGCGCGCCGAACTGCGCGTGCAGTACGAACTCCTCCGTGTTGCCGCTCTCGGAACCGGCGTACAGGCGCGTGAGCGGGGCCGAGAGGCCCTGCGTCACGCGCCACTCGAAGCTGGTGACGCCGGCCAGGAGTATCGACTGTCCCATTCCCGCGCGAAGGCGGTATCCATACTCTTTCTTCAAGATGTGAATGTCGGTTGCGCCGGTAAGTATGATGTCGTGGCACATCTCGTTCATCCTCCGTGACGCGGGGTCCGCGGGGTCCCCGAACGTAATGGTACTTGAGACGGGCGCGGCGGACCGATTATCGGTTTTTTTTCGAATGACCATGCCGCCGGCACCATTCCCTGTGCATCGCGTCCGCCATCCGGCGCGGAAGCCGTGGGCCGCCTCACGACGACGCGCTCAACGGACGCGCGGTACTTCCATTATTGAAATGAGTACGCCAATAATGCGGAAAACGCGGAGGGAATGGTACACCTTCGAGGTCGAGGTTTAAAAAACAGGCGCAGGCGCAAAGCGGTCAGCGGGCGCGCCGGTACACCGAAGAGCTCTCTTTGAGCATCTGGACCATGGTCTTGCGCAGTTCGGGCGGCTCGAGGATCTCCACGTTTCTTCCGTACAGGAAGAGCTGCTTGCAGAGGAAGCGATCGTCCGAGACGGTGAAAGAGGCGCGGTAGTGGTGTTCGCCGTCGGGGCGGATGTCCGGGTCGAGAATGGAGAGGTTTTCCTCCATCGTGCCGAGGAGCTTTTCGTGGAAGCGAAGGGCCACGGCGTATTTCGGGCCGATGAACGAGCCCAGCGAATCGCGGAAGACCTCCTCTACCGGCGGGGCGTCCTCGGGGAACTCGTCGTCGAGCACGGCAAGAGCGTTGATCCGGTTGAAGATAAAGAGCGCGGTGACGTTATGCGTGAGGCTTCTGCACACCAGGTACAGGTTGTTGTTGCGGAACACCAGGTGATACGGGTGCACGCGGTAGCGCCGCGGCTCGCTCGCCGCGGCCGGGGTGTAGTCGAACTCCATCTTCTTTTTTAATAATGCGGCGAAGTAGACGCGGGCCAGCATCCACAGGCCGTCCTCCGGATGGCGCGCGATGAGCTTACGCAGTATAATGTCGCGGCCCGTGTCCGCGGTCACGAAACCCGAATAGACCGCGGCCATGCGGAGCTGGAGCTCCTCGCCGAGCGGGATGCGGAGCCCCGTGTGCCGCTTGCCCTTTTCGGTGGCGACCTCTATTCCGAAATCGTTTACCAGGTACTTCTGGATATAGTCGCGCACGGCCTTGTCGGTGATGGGGTCGCGCGGCTCGTCCATGGAGAGCAGGTCGGCGAGGCTTCCGGCGTTCCACTGCACCGTATCCGAAGGATTCTGCAGAAGCGCCAGCACGTGCAGGCAGCGCTTGATGACGCCGAGCCGGGTTTCGGGATTGGGGATGGGAGCGTCTTTCATTTCGGCTCCTCTCTGTTTTTGTCGCATGGTAGCGGACACCCGCGGGAAACGCAACACTTTTTGCGGCTGAACGAAATCCCTCCGGCGGAGCGGGTACATTAAATCCCAAGCGTGCGCGGTCATTGCGAGGAGGCCGCGGGCCGACGTGGCGATCTCAAAGGACAACACGTCGATTCATGGAGCATCCGCTATAAAGAGATTGCCACGCCCCGATGAGACAGGGGCTCGCAATGACAGGGTATTCCCGTAACACTTAACGCTCCATAACGGCCGGGGAGTGCAATGGCACAGCGCTACCGCGACCCCCGGGCGTTAAATCACAACACCGGCGGAGCGGGACTGACCGCCTCATCTCCCCCGGAAGCTTTTAACATCAAACTTTTTCCCAGGTAGACCGCGAAGGTAGAGCTCCCCGGAGCCTCTTCGGCTATATTCGGTACATACAGACAGTCGCTGGCGGCACCCCGGCGACCTTCCATCCGTATGCCGGGGTGCCGTCCTCTTTCCCGCGCAGAAAGGCGCGGCACTCTCCGTTCGGCCCGCCGGGTGACCGGATGGATACGCCAGGAGGCGGCATGGAAAAACAGGACCGCACCACCACAACGCGCGACGGGTCCCCGGCCAAAATCCCCGAGGCTCAGGACACGGAAGCGCGCGGAGGGCCGCACCGGAGCGAAAGCGAAGGCCCCGTCAGGAACGACACAGGGAGCCTGCCTGCCCGAAAGCACACCGCCGGAGAGCTTTTCAATATCGACGAGTTCAGGCTACAGTCGTGGAAAAACAGCGAGTCTTACCGTTCGGCGCTTAACAGCGTGCTCGCGAGTCTCGCGCAGACGAGCTCGGACATCCTGTCGGCCTGCTTCGGTATGGCCCTCGCGGGCCAGTGGAGAGAGTGGGACGCTACCGTTTCCGTGGGCACGGAGATCGCCATCGACGACGAAATGCTCATGGACACCGGGGACAAAACGATCACGGCGCTCATAAAGCTCAAGCAGCGGATAGATGATTTTCTTGAGGTTTGTCCGCCCCCGTGAGCAGCCATGCAACCGATCAGCCTTCGTTACGGTCGATCTCGCGTAGAATTTTGGACAGGACACCTCTCAGGGGCGGCAGATCTTCTTTTATGGTATTCCAGAGAATCCTCATTTGGATACCGAAATACTCATGGGTAACCTTGTCCCTCATGCCGGCCATGCTGCGCCATGGCACCATCGGTTACGCCTAACGGAGATCGTCCCGCACCTTTTTCGCCGCCTCGCCGATAATCTGTATCGCGCGCACGGTCGCGTAGATGGTCTTGCGGTCCGCGATAAATTCGTCGTACGTCATCGCGCCGGTAAAATCATTATCGCATCGATCGAATCGATGATGTCCTGGATGTAATCACTCGCGCTCCTTCCGGTCACAGGTACACGAACTCTTCGAGGATTCTTCTGCCGATACGGGGCTTGAGTCCCTCCAGCGTGACGAGATCCACGCTGACGCCCACGGTATTCGACAGGTACTCTTCCATTTCGACGAGCCCGAACAGCCCGAGCGAGGGTTCCGGACCGAGATCGACAAGAACGTCGAGATCGCTTCCTTCTGCTCGTTGCGTATATACGATCCGAAAACGCCTATGCGTTTAACGTTGTATCTTTCGGACAGCACCGGAACGGTTTCCCTCAATCGTTCCAGAACAGCGTCCGTCGATTTCATCGTGAAAACCTCTCATTATAATCAAGCGCGCCACGGGAAAAGCGGCGAACCCGTCTGCCGGCAACGGGAATCCATTCGACCGTCACAGCGCGCGTTCCCAACGGTCTTGTTATGATATAAGCGAATATGCGACCTGTCAAGCCAATCATTACGCCACCGCGTTCCAGCCCCTATTGTCTACGCCGGCTCACGATGAACCTGCCCGTAAGCTCCCGCATCTCGCCGGCCTAACGGGACGTCTCCGTGCCGATGGCCGCGGTCTCCCCGGCCAGGGACGAATTGTTCCGCGTGACCCTGTCCACCTCGAGCACGGCGGTGTTGATCTCCCCGATGGCGCGTTTCCGCTCGCGGCTCGCCGAGGCGTTGGCCGGGGCGCTCGTATGAGGACCGCGCGCGACAGGGCCGCCAGGCGGCGGCTTCCCACGAAAAAGGAGAGCGCCGAGAGAAAGATGACCAGGAAGCCCGGCATCTCGCGCGGGAGCTCCATGAAGCCGCGCTGGAACTCGTTTATTTGAGAAGGTTTCGGCCAGAAAGTTGTTGAGTGTGGCGTCCACCACGCGCTGAGAGAAGCCGAACACGGCCACCGCCGCGAAGAAGAGCGCGAACTGTCGGGATTGTCCCGAAAACCAGCGTTTGAGCGTACACGTATTCACACGTCTTCACCCCGTCTCATTCAGCACTCGACTTAAACATGACTCCTGCCCCGAACCGATTATTCTTCACCAACGCTGAACCATCGGCCCGGCGCTGGTTTTGTCCATGGAAAACGGGCGCGGTACACACCTCGAGAACTGCACCATAAAAGGCTAAATAATTTTAATTGACTTTTGTGCAAATGTTTTGTATTCTATGCAAAATGGCGAATAGTCGTTTTGTCCGGGGAAGATGCTTCCGCCCCTGAGTGTGGCTTCCGATATGTAGCCATATTCCTGGAAGAACCGTGCTTCAGACAGAGAGGGATTTTCTCTGTATTCAACCCGAATATCAAACATAAGGGGAATAAAATGAAAAAGTATAAAACCGCCATGGGGCTTAATGGTTTTGGCTGGGCTCACGTCGTATACAATCACCCATATGATTTTGATGCGATCCTGGCCCACGCGGCGAGACTTGGCTTTGACGGTGTTGAATTATTCGGGATGCCTGATAACTATCCTGTCGATAATTCAAAACGGCTTGCGCTGAGAAAACGAATTGAAGATCATGGATTGGTTATCGCCAGCATACAATCGCTGCCGGGGGGACTCGGCAACGGGCATCCCGCGAGTGCTTATTCCATCTGCCGAAAAGACTATGTGGCGTTTATCCAGAACATGTTGGATTTAGCCGTTACGCTCGGCTGTAATGCGATGGGTGTTTGGGCGGGCGAATTATTCGGCAGCGGCCCCAATGAACAGAGCATCAACTATATGGCGGAGGTCTATACACAGTGCGCCCGACTTGCGGAAGACGCCGGCATTCCGCTTGTTCTGGAAGCAGAGCCCGTGCAACAGGTTAATACTCCCGAGATCTGGTTTCGGATATTAAAAGCCGCGAACAGTGATCATTTAAAGGCGCTGTGCGATTTCACACATATCAATATCTTCAGCAAACAGAACCCGTTACCATTGCTTGAAGAGCTCCAACCCTATATCGGTTATCTCCACCTGGCCGGCAACGACGGCACCTGCACACAGATAGAATCCCGCAGTTCAACCCATCTGGCGTTGACCGAGGGTTCAATGGACTGGAAGTCGATGTTAAATCAAATTCTCGACGATGGATATACGGGCTGGCTGGATATCGATGTATGGGAAAACAGGGAACCCTTCAAGGCCACTGAAGAGAGCAAACGCGCACTTGACGCATTTTTAGCCGAACGTCAACGGTCAAAGTAAGGGTTATTCGCTTACGGTTTTTCCTGTTTTCGATGAACTTTTTGATGGCCCGGTAGCCGCATTATGCTGCCCGCTCGACACGTTCCGGATATTCACCGCTTCGCCGCAAAGCGAAAGGTGGGTACGAACGACCATCACCGAATTCAACCGCCTCTACTCGACGGGCTTTGTGTCGATATTCCAGCTCGCGGATAGGCCGCCTTCCGCAATGCGAGATTCCCGGTCGCCGTCGAGCGGAACATGGAGGCCTGGCAGAAGACCCACGTGTGCTGGATACTGCCTCTGGCGGCCGCCCTGTACATGGCCGGCACTTCCCCCGCCTCGCTCGCCGGAAGAAGCGACATCCTGCGGCTCATGCTTCGCTCCATCAGGGAGTGCTTCGCGGCGCTTCACGCCATCGGCGTTCCGGTCACGCCGTCCAAGCTCCGCGTCTTAGAGCTGATGCCCGGGCGCCTCATGCTGAAAGCCCTGAGATTCGGCATGGCGAGGGCCGACATGGAGTTCCTTGCCGCCCTGCACGTGCGCAACGCCCCGGGCGAGATGAGGCTTCTCGCCGACGGGCTCATGGAGCTGGTGCGCGGCGCCGGAGTGAAGGCCCCGGCGCTCGAAGCGATACTGGCGCATATTCCCTCGAAATGAGCGTACGCCCGCCGCACGGGCCTTCCCATCACCCCCCGAAAAAAATTTTCCGTTTGACCCGCGGGGGCGCAAAATGTCTTGCGTTTTTACCGCCGGTGCGTTTTTCAATGGTCGTTGCGCACCACCGGCGACCGGCCGCACCGGCGCCGCGTTTACTCTCACTCGTCAAAGGACTGTTCCATGGCCGCCGACAACGCCTGCCAGAGCGAGCACGGGCTCTTCATCGCCTCCGGGTGCCTTCAGTGCGCCGGTAACGAGGAGAGCTGCTGCGCCGAAAGCTACGTTCCGCTTACCATCGCCGACATCTCGGCCATACTCGATCTGGGCTACACGCTCGAGGAGGCCGCGCAGGCCGGCGAGTACTACGAGGAATACCTGGACGACGCCGAGTTCTGGTGGCGCGCCGGCATGACCGAAATCGACGGGCGGCTTTTCCGCCTCACCACGCGCAAGAACGAGCGCGCGCAGTGCGTCTTTCTCCGCAGGGGCCAGGGGTGCGTGCTGGGCGAGCGGCGCCCGCGGGTGTGCAAGATATATCCCTTCTGGGTGGACGAAAGCGGCCGGATCGTCGTGGAGCCGGGCGAGGAGGAGTGCTGCCTCATCGCCAAGGGCGCGGTGCCCGTGGAGCGCGGCATCCGCATGATCGACGAGAGCCCCGAGAGCATCATGGAGCATTTTCTGGCGACAAAGCACGACTGCGAGGAGAACAGGGACCGGCACCGCGAGCTGCTCGAGCGGCTCCTGGCCGGACGCGAGGCCCGGGCGCTCTAATTTCTTTTCTCAGAGAGGGGAGATGATGTGAAGGCCCGCCGGACGCGGGCCTTCGGGGAACACGCCTACTCGCGATCCCGGTTCTGCTTTTTCTCCTTCTTCGCCTGTTTCTTTTCCTTGGTGGTCTTCTGAGGTTTCTTCTTCGCTTCCTTCTTGATCTCGCCCGTTTTAGGCATCGCTTTCACCTCGCGTTGTGCAAAATGTTCTGATGACGATACACACATGCCCGCCTGTTGTCAAATTATGTTTGCATCGGCGTGCGAAAAATTCGTTCGCGCGGCGGTCCCCGACACCACGCGCCGACCGGGTATAAATATCCTTGTAATATCGGTCGCCCCCCCTATCATTCCACACGATCGCAACGCCAATCGCGCTTTTAAGGAGGACATCATGAATTCGTCGCGTTCGCGCATCCTCAAAATAACCATTCCTGTCGTCATCACGCTCGCACTGTGCGCCGTTCTGGTATGGTGCATGCAATGGCGCATCATCGCCTGGTATCTGGGCCTGCCGGCCCCCGGACATTCCGTAACCGTGCGGAAGGACGTTATGGTGCCGATGCGCGACGGTGTACGACTGTCGGCCGACATCTACCGCCCCTCGAAAGAGGGAAAGTACCCGGTGATAGTGCTGCGCACCATGTACGGCAAGCGCAACCCGGGCCACAAATACTCGTTCACCGCGAGCCTCTTCGCCTCCCAGGGCTACGTGTTCATCGTTCAGGATGTGCGCGGCAAGTTCGACTCCGAGGGTGAATTCTACCCCTATATCTCCGAGGCGAAGGACGGGCACGACACCATCGAGTGGGCGGGTTCGCGGGAATGGAGCACCGGGAAGGTCGGCGCCTACGGCTTCTCCTACTGGGGCTCCACGCAGTGGCTTCCGGCCCCCCTTCGAAGCGCATACCTGAGGGCCATGGTCCCCATTGTGACGAGCCAGGACGTCTACCCGCGCTGGATCTACAACGGCATCTTCAGGCTTAACGACGTGCTGGTGTGGCACTACGAGAACGCCCCGAAACGCGCACAGAACGCCGAGGGCGTGGACTGGGACAGGGCCGTGCGCACCCTCCCGCTTTCAAAGGCCGATGACTCGCTCGGGGCCGACATCCCGGCGTACAACGACTGGATAGCCCATCCGCGCCCCGGCCCCTACTGGGACCGCGTGCGCGTGGACGACAAGGTGGCCGACATTCAGGCGCCGGCCCTCATCATCGACGGATGGTACGACTACTATCTGAACCTTGCGATCGATGACTTCAGGCGCATGAAGGCCGCGGGCGGCAGCGACGAGGCCCGCCGGAGCGTGCTGCTGGTGGGGCCATGGACGCACGCCTCGAAATCGAAGTTCGCGGACGCCGACTTCGGCAAGCAGGCCTCGTTCATGAAGCAGGTGCGCGTGATACTCGCATGGTTCGACTACTGGCTGAAGGGCGAGAAAAACGGCATCCTCGACGACGGGCCCGTGCGCTTCTTCACAATGGGCGCGAACGAGTGGCGCACCGCGAACGAATGGCCGCCGGCCGGAACGCGGTACACGCCGTACTACCTTAAGAGCGACGGCGGGGCCAACTCGGCGAAGGGCGACGGTGTTCTCTCCGAAACGGCCCCCGCGGCCGGAAAGCCCGACTCGTACATCGCCGACCCGGAAAACCCCGTGCCGAGCGTCGGCGGGACCTCCATCTTCGGGAAGCTCAAGGCCGGCCCCTTCGACCAGCGCGAGGTCGAGTCGAGGGACGACGTGCTCGTCTACACCTCCGCGCCGCTCGAATCTGATATCGAGGTCACCGGACCGGTGAGGCTTGTGCTCTACGCCTCCTCGTCGGCGCGTGACACCGACTTCGCCGTCAAGCTCGCACAGGTGCGTCCGGACGGCACCTCGGTGAATATCCAGTCCGCGGTGTATCGCGCGAGCAACCGGGAGTCGCTGCTCAGGCCCGCGCCACTCGAGAAGGACAGGGTTTATAGATTCGAGATCCAGGTTGGCAACACCAGCATGCTCTTCAAGAAGGGGCACCGCATACGCCTGCAGATAGCCGGTTCGAACTTCCCCGAATACGGGCGCAATCTGCAGACCGGCGAGGACAACGGCACGACCGCCGCGACTGTTAAGGCGCGCCAGAGCGTGTTCCACGACCGGGAACGCCCGTCGCACCTCATCCTGCCCGTCATGCGGCGATAGCCATATACGCGCGGGGAAGGCCCCGTCGGCCTTCCCCGTGTCCGCCTGCCGCGCGCGGCGCCCCGGGCTCAGATATCCAGCAGGTTCTTCGTCGAGAAATTCGGTTCGGACGTGCAGTTGATCCCGAGCTTACGCAGTCCCGCGTCGTCGCCGGGCGAGGGGATGTGCGTCATGTGCATCTCGCATCCCTTAAGGTCAATGAGCTTCTCCATGGCGATGAGCGCCGTGGGATTTGCCTCGGCGCTTATGCACAACGCGATGAGCGTTTCCTCGAGGTCGAGGCTTAAGGTCCTCGAACCGAGGATATTGCCCTTGAGGCGCATGATCGAATCGATGATGTGCGGCGAGAGAAGATGGATGCGGTCCGGTATGCCGGCGAGCTTTTTCACCGCGTTGAGGACCAGGCTCGGCGCGGCGTGCAACAGCGGCGAGTTCTTGCCCGCGACGATCGAGCCGTCGTGAAGCTCGACCGCGGCGCCGCAGAAGATCCCCTCGTTCCCCTTGCCCGTCTCCTTCGCCTCGAGGGCGGCCTTCCTTGCGGGGATAAACACCGGGCGGCTCTCGGGCGCAATCTCGAGCTCCTTCATGAGGAGCTCGACCCGCTGCACGGTTTCGCGCTCCACGAAACCCATAACGTACTCGCACGAGTAGCGGAAGTAGCGCCGTATGATCTCCTGGCGCGCCGCCTCGCGCACCACCTCGTCGTCGGTAATGCCGAATCCCGCCCGGTTGACCCCCATGTCGGTCGGCGATTTATACGCGGTCTTCGAGCCGCCAATCTTCTCGAGTATGCGCCGAAGCACCGGGAAGGATTCGACGTCGCGGTTGTAGTTGATGGCGATCTCGCCGTACGCCTCGAGGTGAAACGGATCGATGAGGTTGTAATCGGCGATGTCGGCGGTGGCCGCCTCGTAGGCCAGGTTGACCGGGTGCTTGAGCGGGATGTTCCAGATGGGAAAGGTCTCGAACTTCGCGTAGCCGCTGCTTTTGCCGCGTTTGTGATCGTGGTACACCTGCGAGAGGCAGGTCGCCATCTTGCCGCTCCCGGGGCCCGGGCCGGTCACCACAACGAGCGGGCTTTTTGTCTCTATATACTCGTTCGCGCCGTAGCCCTTGTCGCTCACCACCAGGTCCACGTCGGTGGGATAGCCGCGCGTGAAGCGGTGCGTGTACACCCGGACGTTCTGCCGCTCCAGCTTCTTTTTGAATATGGCCGCCGAGGGCTGTTCCTCGTAGCGGGTAATCACCACCGCGCAGATGTCGATGCCATAATCCTTGAGGTCGTCGATGAGCTTGAGGGCGTCGGCGTCGTAGGTGATGCCGAAGTCGGCCCGCACCTTTTTGCGCTCGATGTCGCCGGCGTAGATGCACAGGATGATATCGGCGCGGTCACTGAGCTGCTGCAAGAGGCGCATCTTGACGTTCGGATCGAAACCCGGAAGCACCCGCGCGGCGTGATAATCGAACAACAGCTTCCCCCCGAATTCGAGGTAGAGCTTGTTGTTGAAAGCGCTCACCCGTTCGAGGATGGCTTCTTTCTGCTCCCCGAGATATCTTTCATTGTCGAATCCGGTCTTTCTCATGGTCCCTGTCGGTGATTGGATTTTCGTTCTCTGCGGGCCCGGCGCTCACGGAACGCCATACTGTACACACGGGGCTTCCGGTTTCAAGAAAATAATCGAACCAGGCACGGGCGCGCAAACGTTTGCGCGCCTGCGCCGCCGACCACAACCTGTCCCTGGCCATCATCCGGGGCGAACTCCTTTATCGTAACGACCCCGGCGAACAGGCCTAACTCGAACTGTACGTTCTCCGCCGCGCCGGCGACCCGGCGCACTATTGGCGGGAACGGCGGCGCATACTGCCGGAGGTGCGATAGATGGCGCCGTCGCGACTTCATGAATCGGTTATTGCCGGAAGGGTACGGTGGGTCAGAGAAATGATCCAGTGGATTCGCACCCGGCATGACCGGTAAATGTGTTGCGCTGCGCCTGTCATGCGGTCTATAGTTGCGACGGCCGCGGGGCGGTCGCGCCGCACCCCTCCCGCGTCGATACCCAGATCACTCCCGGGGGGAAGCATGCGACAACTCCGATTCGGCACAAAACTCTCCTACGCCATGGGAGGCATGGCGCTCAACCTCGCCAACCTTGTAATCTCGCAGTGGCTCATGAAACTCTACGTGCCCTCGCGCGATTCGGCCCTGGTGGCCGGGGCGCTCTTCGCTGGGATATTCTTCTCCGGACGCCTCATGGACGGCATCATCGATCCGGTGGCCGGTTTCGTGAGCGATCACTTCAAGTCGAAGCGCGGGCGGCGCATCCCCTTCATCGCCGCCATGACGATTCCCGCGGCGCTGGTGAGTTTTCTCCTCTGGGTGCCGCCCTACCCGGATGGGTCACACTGGCTCAATGCCGTGTACCTCTTCGTGATGGTTCAGCTCTTCTTCATCTGCTGGACCTTCCTGGCCAATCCCTACATGGCACTGCTCCCCGAGATCACCTCCGACCTCGACGAGCGCGTGAACATCACCACCATGCAGGCGGTCTTCCTGATGATCGGCACCTTCATCTTCGGCGCGATGGGCGCGATCAAGGACGAACTCGGATGGATCGGCATCGGCGCGGTCACCGGGGCGCTCACCCTTGTCTCGTTTTTCCCGACGGTTTTCACGATAAAGGAGAAATCCTCGATCGGACGCATCGCGAAGGAGCGCTTCCGGTTCACCACGATCATGGACTGGACACGGACCACGTTTAAAAACAGGTCCTTCGTTATTCTGGTCGCCGCGACATCGTCACTGTGGTTCGCGCTCAACATGGTGATCCTGGTGGTGCCCTTCTGGGTGCAGTACGCCCTCGACATGACCGACCGCGAAGTGGTGCTACTCATGGCGCCGTTATTGGTCGTCAATATCGTATTCTTTTTCGTATTCAATTATATCGCCAAACGCCTCGGCAAATTCACCGCATTCGTCGCGACGCTCGCCAGCGCCGCGGTCACCATGCCGCTTCTCGGCCTCTCGGGTTACCTTCCCTTCGGGGACATGATGCTCCAGTCGCAGATCGCGATGGCGCTGGTGGGCATTCCCGTTTCGGGAATCATGGTGCTGCCGCCGGCGCTCCTGGCGGACGTTATCGATCACGACGAGACACTCACCGGCAAGCGGCGGGAGGGCATCTACTTCGGCGTGCAGGCGATTTTCCAGAAGATCGCCATAGGGCTCTCGATCGCCGTGGCGACCGCGCTCATGTACGGCGGGGGTTCGGAAACCGCGTCGGTATGGGGCCTGCGGATGATCTCGGTGAGTGCCGGGGCCGCCGCGCTCGTTTCGCTTGCGTTTTTCACACGCTACCCCATCCGCGAAAAGGACGGGAAGGCTTTCGTCAGGAACTGACCGGCCCGGCATGGCCGCAGAGTATCGCGTCGATCTCGCTTTCTTCGGGAAGGCGGTTGTTGTGCGCGATGAATCGGTAGAGGCGCGCGGATGCGGTCTCGACGCGTTCCATGGTCTCCCTGTTCACGCGGTACAGGCCGAACTTCGGGCCGAAGCCCTTCGCCCACTCCCAGTTGTCCGTTATGCTCCAGTGCGTGAAACCCGTTATGGGACATCCCTCGCCTATGAGCCGGTGCACCCAGGCCAGATGCTCGAGGATGAAGCGCGGCCTGCGGTCGTCAGCCGCGTCGGCGAGGCCCGACTCGGCGATGAAAAGCGGCACGCCGGGGTAACGGCCCTCGAGCTTTTTGCACAGGCGGTAGATCCCCTCGGGATAGATCTCCCAGCCCATGTCGGTGGTGCGCGACGATGCGCAGGTTTTGCGCCCGATGAAGCCGGGTTTCAGGGGATTGAACGAGAGGATCTCGCGCGTGTAGTAGTTCACGCCGATCCAGTCGAGCGTGCCGCGGATCGAGTCGTCGTGCTCCCGTACCGTGGGGCCCATGAGAACCCTTAGCTCGATGGTCCCGGTGTACAGCGCGTCGAGCAGGTTCTCGTTGAAGATGCGGTCCATCTGCCGCGTGATGACGCGGTCGAGCAGGAAGCCCTTGGGCTCGTAATGAAAGAAAAAGTATATCTGGCCGACACGCGGAGCCGACGCCCCACCGGGCGGTGCGGCGTGTTTTTTTATGAGGTGATACGCCCGTGCGTGCGCGTGAATGAGCGTGCGGTAGACAGAGAGGGCCCGCTTTATATCCTTCTGATTCGGCGGGATTTCGCCCACGGCGTACCCGGCGAGCGCATAGATCTGCGCGTCGATCATGGTGCTCCAGTAATCGACGCGGCCGCCGAACCTCGTCGCGCATTGGCGCACCAGGGCCTCCCAGCGCCCCATCACCTGCGCGCTTTCCCATCCGCCCTCGTCCGCCGCCCAAAGGGGGAGCGTGAAATGCCATAGATTAAGGAAGACTGTAAAGCCGCGCCGTCGCATGGCGTCGATCATCGCGTCGTAACGCCTGAAGGCCTCTTCATCGTAGCGGCCCTTCTCCGGCTCCAGCCGGCTCCATTCGATGCCGATGCGGTGGGCGTTCTGCCCGTCGCGCGCGGCGAGGTCGAAGTCGGACTCGTAGCGGTTGTAGAAATCGGCAGCGATGCCGCAGCGGTCGCCGTTTTCAATGGGCGACGGCTCCTGCGCCTCCCAGCGCGCCCAATCGTTGGCCAGGTTCCCCCCCTCGTGCTGATAGGCGTCCTCGCCGGTGGCCCAGAGAAAGCCCCCGGGGAAACGCTGGCCGGAGATGGATACCGGATCCGATGGACGCGGACGGCGAATGATGCCGTACAACACGGTCACCGCGAGCGACACGGCAAACGCATACAGCATAACGAGCACGGCCATGATGATCCCCCTGCGCCGCATCCGGCGTGTTACGGACCCGGGCGGCGAAAGAGTATCACACAGTGAAGCAATGTAAAGAAGAATACCCGGTGCGCCCCACTTATTCGTACCGCAGCGCCTCGATGGGATTCAAGCGCGAGGCCTGGACCGCCGGCCAGAAGCCGAAGGCGATTCCGATGATGATCGAGACCGCCGTGGATAGCACGATTGAAAATATCGAAATCTTCACCGACCACCCCGCGAAGACAGTAATGAAAATGGTGATGCCCGTGCCGAGTAAAATGCCCGCCAGACCGCCGGTGACCGTGAGCATCCCCGACTCGATGAGAAACTGAAGCCGGATGTCCTTTCTGCGTGCGCCGATCGCCTTGCGAAGGCCGATCTCCTTCACGCGTTCCTTGACCGAGACAAGCATGATGTTCATGATTCCGATCCCGCCCACGAGGAGAGAGATCGCGGCGACGATCCCCAGGAGGAGGCTCATCGTGCGCGTGGTGCTTGAAAGCGCCTCGCGGATCTCCGAGAGGTCCATTATTTCAAACGACTCTTCATTGTCCGGGGCGAGCCGGTAGCGTTTGTTCAACAAAAGCCTTGCCGATTTTTTCGCCTCATCGATACGCTCCTGGCTGGCCGCCTGGATATCGATGGTGTCGACGTAGGTCTTGCCCAGCAGCCGGTACATCGCGGTGGTCACGGGCACCACCACCACGTCGTCCTGGTCGCTTCGAAACGACATGCCCTTGGCCGGCAGTACGCCGATCACCGTGAAATTGATGCGGTTGATCTTGATGCTCCGTCCCACCGGCGATGTGGCGCCGAATAATTCACGCACAACGGTCGCGCCCGCCAGGGCCACCTTGCTCCGCATGCGAAATTCCTCCGGTGTGAAAAAACGCCCGGTCACTGGTGTCGCCGAGCGTATCGACGCATAACTCGGCCCGACACCTTCGACGAGGGAATTCCAGTTTTTATTACCGTGTACCAACTGCACGCGCGAGCGTACGGAAGGGGAAACTGCCGATACCGCGGCAATGCGGGAAAGCCCCTCGGCGTCGCCAAGCGTGAGCCGGGTGATCGCTCCCGTCTGCACCGCCACCCCGCCCGCGCGCCGTGCGCCCGGCATTACGGTCAGAACGTTCGTTCCAAGCGAGCTCAACCGCTCGGAAATAGACGCCTTTGCCCCTTCGCCCAGCGCCATCATGGATATCACCGCCGCCACGCCGATCAGAATGCCCGTAATGGAAAGGAGCGAGCGCAGCTTGTGGGTCAGTATCGATCCCAGCGCCTGGCGGAAGTAGTCCGCATACTGGGCCCTGTCGACGCCCGATCGACCGCTTTCGAACGCCCGCTCCCGCAAAGCCGGGGGGGCCGGGGCCTGCGCACGGCCGCGCGGTTTACTTCGCTCATCCGAGACCACTACGCCGTCCCTCATGCGGATGATGCGCCGGGCGTGCGCGGCAACCTCGTTCTCGTGGGTGACCATGACGATCGTCTTCCCCCGGAGGTTCTGCTCCTGGAGAATCGCCATGATCTCCTTCGCGCTCTTCGTGTCGAGGTTGCCAGTCGGCTCGTCGGCGAATATCACGCGCGGGTCGTTAACGAGCGATCGCGCGATCGCCACACGCTGCTGCTCGCCGCCCGATAGTTCGCCCGGCCGGTGCTCGACCCGCCCTCCCAGGCCGACGTCTTCAAGGCGCGCACGCGCGGCGGCGCGAAGCTCCCTCTTTCCCGCATATATGAGCGGCAGCTCCGCGTTCTGGAGCGCGGAAAGGCGCGGAAGCAGGTGAAACTGCTGAAACACAAAGCCGGCGACGTGGTTGCGGAGCGTCGACAGGCTGTCGTCATCGAGACGGCTGATATCGCGCCCGAAGAGCAGATAGCTTCCGCGGTCGGGTTTATCGAGAAAGCCGAGGATATTGAGCAGGGTCGACTTGCCGGAACCTGAGGGTCCCATGATGGCCACGAATTCGCCCTCTTCTATCCGCAGGCTCACGTTATCGAGGGCGGCGACGCTGACCTTCCCGGTTTCGTACAACCGCGATATGTTTTTCAGCTCTATCATTCCGGCGCCTAATTCCTTTTTCTGCCGGGAGGCGTCGGCATGAAAGGGTTTTTCTTATTGGTGCCGGTCGCGGAGCGGACCTCGGCATTCCCGTCGGCCACAAGAACCTTCTCTCCTTCATTCAGCCCGGACAGTATCTCGATGCGCGACTCGTCGGATATGCCGATCTTCACCTCGCGCAACTCGGGCGGCGCTTTTTCCCCCCTGCCGACGCGTATGTAATTGGTCCGCCCCTCCATGAGGACTGCCTCGATCGGCAGAAGGAGCGCGTTTCCCCGCGCCGACTGGATGATATTGATGGTTGCGCTCATGCCCGACCTGAAAACCTCGGGCACCCTGTTCGGGATGATCTGCACCTTATACATTGTCACGTTGTTGGTGACGGTCGACTCGTATGATATGTGCCGAACCCTGCCGTTTACCTCGACCCCGGGATACGAATCCAGGCTCAACTCCGCCGTCATGCCGATCTTTACGTTGCCGATGTCCGTTTCGTCGACATTGGCCGTGACGATCAACCGGTCGGCCAGCACCAGCACCGCAGTGGTGGTGCTCACCGTCTGCCCCGGCTCGACGTCGCGGACGATCACCATGCCCGTTATGGGGGCGACAATCGGCGAAGGCTTGTAGGCGCTTTCCCAGTATTTCAGTTCGGCATCACCCTGCATGCGTGCCGCGTCGATAAGGGCCGCGCGCTCATTGGAGCTCATCCAGGCCAGGAGCTGCCCCTTTCGGACCGTCTGCCCCTCGACCACCAGGACGCTTTCGATCCTCCCTGCGATGGTCGGCTTTATCTCCAGGCGGTTGCGCGGCTCCACCGTCCCCGTCGTGCTGATGTATTTCCTGATCAATCCCCTTTCGGGGAGCACGGTGCGACTGGCCACGGCCTGTTCCTTCGAACACGCGAGTCCCGCGAGCGAGACGGCAAGCGCGAACGCGGCGGCACGGATGACCTGTTTCTGCACGTTAGATTTCATTTTCAAGCGTCACTCCCTGCGCGTTTTTCCATGAGGCCTCGGCTTCGAGCGCGCTCGCACGCGCGTTAAGATAGTTCTTCTTGGCCTCGACCAGCTCGTTCTCGATGATGATCCAGTTGTCGAAGCTCACCTGCCCGATATTGTACTGGGCCGCCGCGATGCGGGCGCGCTCCTCTGACGCGCGAAGATATTTTTCCTTTATACCGAAGGTGTCGATGGCGTACATGAACGCGATCCATTTCTGCTCCAGCGTTACGGAGGCCGAGCCTTTCGCACTTTCGAATTCGGCGACGGCCTGACGATAGGCCGCGTTTTCCTTCGAGCTCCGGTAAACGCGTTTTCCCCCTTCGAAGAGAGGAAGGGTGATCCCCACCCCGGCCGATACCTGGCTTTCCCTTGGCGGCCACGAAGTGTCGGATTTCCCCGCGCTGGCGGTTCCGTACACCTCGGGGAAATGCCCGGCCTCGGCGGATTTCCGCGCGTAATCGGCGTATTCCTTCTGCAATTCCGCCTGACGCACGGCGGGCGTGCGCGACGCCAGCGACGCGAAGTCCGGATATCCGGTACCGGTTTCCGGTAAGGAGAGGTCGCCCTTAACCGTAAATTTTTTCCACTCCTTCAGCCCCATCTCGCGCGCCAGCTTGTGACGTGCCAGCGAAACGGCACGGTCCGCCTGTACGCGATCCGCCACGGCCTGGGCCAGGTTTACCTCGGCGGTAAGGAGGGAGCCGCGATGCTCCTTCCCCGCGTTGTGCCGCATTCGAACGAGGTCCAGGCTCTTCTTCCTCCTCTCCACTATCTCGTCGGAGATACCCAGCAACTCCTGCGCCCTGAGCAATTCGATGAACGCGCTTCGCAGGCTGTAGCGCACAGTCGAGGATGTCGCCATGGTACTGTAAACGGCCTGCCGTACCTGCGCGTCGGCGCCCCTGGTGTCATAGAGCGCCCTGCCTCCATCGAAAAGAAGCTGCTTCGCGGTGATCCCGTACGAGTAGGTGGTATCGTCCACGGTTCCCTGCGAAGGGGCCGAAGCGTCCTTCCGCGTCCTGTCGATGTCGAGCGATGTGCTCACCTGCGGCAGGAGGGCGCTCCGGGTGATTCCCTTCGCGTCCCTGGCCTGCTGCAGCTTTTCCTTCGCCGATACGATATCGGGATGGTGCGCTCTCGCGAGCGCCGCGCACTCCTCCCAGCCGAGCGTCTCCACGACTATCGGGGCGTCGGCGTACAGCGACGGAGCCAGGAGCAGCACGAGCGCAAGGCATTCTGGAATGAGACGTTTCAGCGCGGTAACTCCCCCGGACCCCGATCCGCCCCGCGTGGTTTCAGATTGATCCTTCACGGATATACTCCCCTTCATCTAATTGCTGTGTGCCCAACGGCGCCCGATCGACGCCGCCATGCGCGTCATTTCAGTTTCCCGCCGGAAAGAACTCCGCGTCGCGGCCCGTCCTCCGGCGGGCCGGAGTGCGAAGCGTCCCGGGGAGGACCGTCCATTCCCGGACCGCCGGCAGGCCGCTCGCCGCGGGCCCTTTTTTCGGCGATCATTTTATTGAACTCCGCCTTCTGCTTTTCATCGAGCAGCTTCATGATCTCCACATCGGTGCGCTCCATAACGCTTCGGATTTCCTTGAAAAACAGCTCCCTCTTTCCGTCCATCAGCCCGCGGTTGGATTCGAGCAGGGCCCCTACCGCGCGGGCCTGTTCATCATTCAACGCGAGGCGCTCGACGAACTTCTTCATCACCCTTTGCTTGAACTCTGCATCGTCGTGCCGAAACGGCCTGTCTCCGCCGCGTAAAAACATCGGCGGCCCATGACGCTCCACCTCTCCCATGAACTGAGACCGTGCGAATTCGTGAAAGTTACGCTTCACGTACCATCGATCCGCCCCCACGCCGATAAACACGCCCAGCACGAATATAAAAGCCAGCATGGCCGCGGCCGTGTAATTGGACATCGCTTTCATCCGAGCCCTCCTTTTTTGATTAGAGTTGTTGCGTATCTGAAAAGATGTCATCGAGAGGAGCGCAGCGACGCGGCGATCTCAAAAGGCAACAGGTTCTTACTAAAAAACCAAATGCGTTATGAGATTGCCACGCCCCGATAAGGCCTGGGCTCGCAATGACACTCGGTAAAGCAACAATTCTATCATACATCTTACCTGACGTAAAACTCGTGAGGATAGACGCCTTCTCCAACCGCAAGATACACAACCTCGGTCTCGCTCATGCTCCCCAGCAGATACTGCCCGAGCGAAGCGTCGCCGTTTTCGTTGATTATTCCGATCGATCCGATCAGCAAAACAACGGCCGCAGCGGCGGCGGCGAATGGAACAGGGCCGAACGGGCGCCCGGGCCATAACGCCCTGCGCTTCCCCTCACGATATTTTCGGATAATTTCGGCCGTAGGCGCCGACGCCGTTACGGTCCCTCCCGCCCGGATGAGAATGCGGCGCAGGGCCTGGATCTCGTCAAGGCGCGCGCAGCAGACGGAGCAAATGGCAAGGTGCTCCTCGATGCCGGACATCTCGACAGGGTCCGCGCACTCGCCGTCGGCATAGCGGTTGAGCAGTCTCCCGGCATTTTTACACTTCATGGTCCACCTCCCCCCGAATAATGGGATGCAGAATTCTTTTCAACAGTTCGCGCGCCCGGAAGAGGCGCGATTCGACCGTCCCCACGGAGCACTCGAGTACGTCAGCGATTTCGCGGTACGACCTGCCCTCGAACTCCCGTAAAATAACGACCGTACGATATTTAACCGGTAGATCCATGAGCGCGCCGCGCACCATATCCGAAACGGCCGACTTATGCGTGAAATCGTCCGCGCCTGCGACGTCATGATAACGCTCGTCGAACGGCTCCGCCGCCCTTCTTTTGCGTTTCCTGAGCGAATCGATGCAGGTATTGACGCCGATACGGTAGATCCACGTCGACAGATCCGCCTCACCCCTGAACGACTCCATCCTGTCGAGCAGCTTCACGAACACGTCCTGGGCAAGGTCGCAGGCCTCGTCGCGGTCGCGTACGAAAGAGAAGCAGAGGTTGTACACTCTGCCGTAATACCGTTCGACAAAATCCTTCATCCCCCGTTCGCCGCCGAACGCGGACACGGGTGATGGGACGGCGTCATTCCGCAATCTCATGCTCTCCATGATACCATTTTGACGCATGGGATACACGTAATATTCCATTTTTTTCACGCCCGCCGGTCGGAGGACAAAAAAAGGACGGGGTATCTCCCGCCCTTTTTCCGTGTCCGTTATCGACGGCTTAAAGCCGGTACGCGATGCCCCCGATGTACAGCGGTTCGAATTCACCGTCCCCGAAGGCGCCGTCCGCCTCGAAGATATAGCTCGTGCCGCCCCGGCGAAGACCGAAAGCGTGTCGGTCATTCTGAACCCGAGAACGACCCTGCCCTGCAGGGCCATTCTGTCGGTCCGGTCGCCCTCGCCCGGTTGACCCCCGACGAGAGCTGCACCGCGCTCACGGAGGCGCCGGGCTTGCGGCGGAACATGTTGTCGTTACCGCGCGCCACACAGCCGGAGCGGTCGATGAGCGCCCTGGTCTCGGCCGTCACCCCGGTAAAATAGGTGGGGGAGCCGATGATGATGCCGTCCGCCGCGAGCATTTTCGCTATGCATTCGTTTACGATGTTTGTATCGATCGAACAGCGACGGTCCTTCCGCTCCCTGCACTTGCCGCAGGCCGTGCAGCCCCGGACGGGCTTTACGCCGATGTGCACAAGCTCGCATTCGATTCCCGCGGCCTCGAGAGGCTCGAACACCTTTTTGATCAATATGGACGTATTCCCCTGTTTCCTCGGACTGCCGTTAAACGCGACGACCTTCATTCCATTCACTCCCTGTCCGGTATTCACGTCGTACGGTTCGCTCTCCCGGGAGCGCACTCGATGGGGAGCTTCTATCGCGGATAAAACCGGGGGCAATTACAAATTGTTACGGCGTGCAAAAAGGACGCGGTCACCCGCGTCCTTTTTGTCGCTTGAAAGAAACCCGCCGCGGAACCCGGCAACGTCGGTCAACCGCAACCGGGGATCCCGATCCCGCTACCTTTCCCGTGCCGCACCTATTCCTCCGGAGCCCCGGTGAAGATGGAGCGGCTCGCCTTGATGACGGCCGACTCCCCGCCCAGTATCGAATCGAGCTTGCCGAAGTACTCGGGGAATTCGTAGCCGATGAAAAACTGGCCGGCGAGCACCTTGCCGGCGTAGAAGGCCGCCTCGGCGTTGTCGGCAAGTATCTTCTCGCGCTCCTCGCCCTTCGCCTCGCCAAGGAGCTCTTTCATCTTCGGCGTGCAAAGCGTCATGCTCCACAGGTGCAGCCACGCCAGGCACACCATGAACATTCCCTTGCGAAGCTGCGAGGCGTTCATGAAGAGGTTCATAAACGCGCCCTTGGCCATCTGGCCTTTTAAAAATTCGATGGTCTCGTCGAGCTTCGCCACGCCTTTTACCACCAGGTCTATGTACTTGTCCTCGACGACTCCCTTCGCCTTCTTCACCACATCGTCCACCCGCTTTTTCCAGACCTGGTAGTTATACTGGTCCTTGTTCATTAAAATCTTGCGCATGGTCAGGTCCATGGACTGGATGCCGTTGGTCCCCTCGTAAATCGCGAAGATCTTGGCGTCGCGGTAGAACTGCTCCACCGGGTAATCCGCGCAGTAGCCGTAGCCTCCATAGACCTGCATGGCCTCCGAAGCCACGAGCACGCCGGCGTCGGTGTTGCCCGCCTTGCAGATCGGGATAAGGATATCGATCAGCGCCTTCGCCTCCTTCTGGGCGTCGCCTTCGTACACGTGCTCAAGGTCCAGGTGGTGCGAGAGGTAATAGGTGAGCATGCGCATCCCTTCAACGTAGGACTTCATCCACAAAAGCATCCGCTTTACGTCAGGGTGCTCTATAATTGCCACCTGTGGCGCCTCCGGGTTCATCATCTGCGTTATGTGGGCGCCCTGCTTGCGGTTCTTCGCGTAGCTTATCGAGTGCATGTAGGCGGTGCTGGCGACCGAAAGGCCCTGAATCGCCACGTCGGTGCGCGCCTCGTTCATGAGCTGAAACATGATCTTCATGCCCTGCCGCTCCTGGCCCAGGAGCCACCCCCGGCAGTTGTCGTTGTCGCCGAAAGAGAGCGTACAGGTCGCCGAGCCGTGAATGCCGCACTTGTGCTCGATACCGCTGCACACCACGTCGTTGGACGCGCCCACGGAACCGTCCGGGTTCACCAGGTACTTTGGCACAAGGAAGATCGATATGCCTTTGGTCCCGGGAGGGTCGCCCTCGATGCGCGCGAGCACCGGATGGATGATGTTTTCGTAGAGGTCGTTATCGCCGGCGGTGATGAATATCTTCTGGCCGACGATCTTGAAGGTTCCGTCGCTCTGCCGGTAGGCCCTGGCCTTGAGCGCTCCCACGTCGCTTCCGGCGTCCGACTCGGTGAGGCACATGGTGCCGCCCCAGGTGCCGCTTAGCATCTTTCCGAGATAGATATTTTTCAGTTCGTCGCTCGCGTAGTTCATGAACAGCGCCGCGGCGCCGTGCGCCAGCGCCGGGTAGGTAGTCAGGGATACGTTGGCCGTGCAGAAGTACTCGTAGCAGGAAAAACCCACCGAGTGCGGAAGCCCCATGCCGCCCACCTCGGAGTCGTCGAAGATGCCGACGAATCCCGCCTCGTTGAACGCCTTCAGCGGCGCGCGGAACGATTCGGGCGCCTTCACCAGCTTCTTGTCCGGATCGTAGGTAACGCCCGTTTTGTCGCCGTCGGCGTTTGTAGGATAGATCTGCTCCACCGCCATCTTCTCGGCGAGCTGAAGCGTGTCCTCGTACATGTCCTTGTCGAAGCCGGAATACTTCTCGAATTTTCCCAGCTCGTCGACCTTCAACATCTCGAAAAGGACGAACCGCACGTCCCTCGAGTCCACCAGCTTGTTAAGCGCCATTTAACCCTCCTCGAATATCGTGTATAGTATATCGTCGCCGTCCGACTGTCCGCGCCGCCGGTTCCACTATCCTGGCCGGCGCACCGGACATTAATGCGCGCGATTAAAAACACCGTGGAAATCGCGACTAACGTGATGGCGGGCCCCTTGCGATTTCCGATAATGCAACAGGTATCAGCTTTCAATATCAACCAAATGATCAGGCTGAACTATGATATAAACATAATACAGTAATTTAATTATACAACGTGGAACGTTTTTCCCTGTCAATCACGATTCGATCCGGGATGATTTTTTTGAACTCACCCCCTATCGCGTATAAACAAAAACGGCAGCCTTCCGGGCCGCCGTTTTTGTTTGTTCCGTGAATGAAAAGCCGTTTAGGCCTCCAGCGCTCCGGTAAATATTTCCGGGCTCGCCTTGATGACGGCGGCTTCGCCGCCGAGCAGGCCCTCGATCCTTCCGAAGTACTTCGGGAACTCCATACCGATGTAAAACTGCGACGAGAGCACCTTGCCCGAGTAGAACGCCGCTTCGGGATTGTCCGCGAGGAGCTTGTTGAGGTCCGCGCCCTTCGCGTCGCCCACGATCGCCTTCCTCTTCGGGATGGTGATGGTGAGCATCCAGAGATGCGCCCACGCCATGGCGAGCATGTACATGGCCTGCTGGAGCAGGGTCGCGTTCATGAACAGGTGCATGAACTTGCCGCCCGCCATCTGGCCCTTCATCATCTCGATGACTTCGTCGAGCTTCGTCATGCCCCTTGCAACCATGTCGATGTACTTGTCTTCGACAACTCCCTTCGCCTTCTTGACAACTTCGTCCACGCGCTTCTTCCATGCGTTGTAGTTGAACTGCTCGGGGTTCATGAGGATCTTGCGCATGGTGAGGTCCATGGACTGGATGGCGTTGGTGCCTTCCCAGATCGGGAGGATCTTGGAGTCCCTCATGTACTTCTCCACAGGGTAGTCCGCGCAGTAGCCGTAGCCGCCGTAGCACTGCACCGCCTCGGAGGTGATTTCAACGCTCTTGTCGGTGCAGCCCGACTTGCAGATCGGGGTGAGGAGCTCGACCAGTCCGTTCGCTTCCTTCTGGAGGTCGCCTTCCATAACGGTGGCCAGGTCTATGTTGTAGAACATGTAATAAGTAAGGAAGCGCTGTCCCTCGAGGTGCGACTTCATCCACAGCAGCATGCGGACGACGTCCGGGTGCTGGATGATCGGAACGAGCGGCGCTTCCGGGTTCAGCATCTGGGTGACGTGCGCGCCCTGCAGCCTGCCCTTGGTGTAGGTGACCGCATGCATGTACGCGGCGGACGCGTTGCCCTGACCCTGGATCGCGACGCCCATGCGGGCGAAGTTCATCATCTTGAACATGATCTTCATGCCCTGGCGCTCCTTGCCGAGGAGATAGCCGACGCACTTGCCGTTGTCGCCGAACGCCAGCTGCGCGGTCGCCGAACCGGCGATACCCATCTTGTGCTCGATACCGGTGCAGGTGACGTCGTTGAACTCGCCCAGCGAGCCGTCCTTATTGATGAGATACTTGGGAACGATAAAGATCGAAATGCCCTTCGTACCCCTGGGATCGCCCTCGATTCGGGCGAGCACCGGGTGGATCATGTTCTTGTAGTAGTCGTTTTCGCCGGAAGAGATGAATATCTTCTGGCCGGTGATTAAATAGGTGCCGTCGGCCTGCTTGACGGCCTTGGCCTTGAGGTTACCCACGTCGGAACCGGCTTCGGGCTCGGTGAGACACATGGTGCCGCCCCACTCGCCGCTCATCATCTTGGGCATATACTCGTGCTGCTGCTCTTTCGTGCCGAATTCGACTATGAGCTCCATCGCGCCGTGCGAAAGGCCGGGATACATTCCAAGGGGATAGTTCGCCGCGCACATGTACTCCATGACCGCCGCGTTGATCGCGACCGGCATGCCGGACCCGCCATGATCGGGCTCGTCGGAGAGACCGAAAAGGCCGGCCTGATAATACGCGTCGAGGACGGGCTTGTAGCAGGGGGGAATCGCAACCTGTTTAGTCTGAGGATCGTACTTGCAACCGCCTTCCTTGTCGCCCAGCGCGGCGGTCGGGTAAATCTGCTCGACCGCTATCTGCTCGGCGAGGTCGAGGGTGGCTTCGAAAGTGTCCTTGTCGAAATCGGCAAACTTGGAATACTGGTTCAGCTTTTCCGCTTCCAGGGCTTCGAAAAGCACGAAACGCACGTCCCGAGAATCAACCAATGGATTTAAGGCCATGATAACCTCCTGCAAGTTTTAATAATTCATTGAATAGAAAGCCAGGGAATCCGCATCCACACTTTCGGGCACGACTGCCCATTAAACATTGACAATATTCTTATCTTTAAATAAGAATCCCCGCAATTGCGCATTCCCGCGGCGAACGGCATTTGCCTTGTTCGCCGGTTGAAACTGTAAAAACACGCTCATGGATGTCAACATGAATTCATTCTTTTTTGTATATTTTAGGCATTTTTTAGGGCATCTATCATCATTCTGAGTGGTTAAATATATTCAATATTATATATACGCATAATATTATGTGGTACTTTCCGGCCCATGGGCCCGCCGGGGCACGGAAGTGAGAACGATCTTGTACACGAAAAATGGGGGCGTGTTCGACCCGCCCCCGCCTGTGACGCGGGGAGACCGGGCGGGAAAAATTGATCCATATTGCACCGGTTTGTCCGATTTCGATCAACGGGTAAAATCGCGCCCGGTTGCCTTGCGCGGCCGCAACGCGCGCCGCCATATACGGGGAGGTCCATGAAGCACGACAAGTACTGGATGGCGCTGGAGCAGGTGAAGGGAGTGGGCCCGGCCTCAATGCGAGAGATTTACGACGCGCTTAAAGGGCCCGGCCTCTCTATCGTCGACCTCTTCACGCTCAGCCCCGAGGAGATGCGCGCCGAGCTTTCACTCCGCGATCCGATCGCCTCCGCGATCGACACCGCGCGCGGGAGGATTTCACTGATCGAGGACGAGTATTTTACGCTCATCGACGCGGGGATCGAGATCGTCCTCTTCTTCGAGGAAGGCTATCCCGAACGTCTGGCGCGCCTGCTTAAAAACGAGGCGCCATCGATGCTGTACGTGTATGGAAACCGCTCTCTTCTGCGAAACAAGGGCGCGGCGGTGCTGGGTGAAAAAAGCATAAGCGAAAAGGGCGAACTGGTCACCTACCTTGCGGCGCAGGAGCTGGTACGCCATCACATAACCGTTATCAGCGGCCTCGCCCGCGGCGCCGACACGATCGCGCACCGCGTGGCACTCGAAAGCGGCGGGGAAACCATAGGCGTTTTACCGTACGGATTCTCCCAGCTCAAGATGCCCGAGTCCCTCAGGGAAGTATACAATCCCGACTCCATGCTCCTTGTGTCGGCCTTCGGCTTCCCGGCCGAATACTCCACGTTCAACGCCTTCCGGCGCAACAGGCTCGCCTGTGCGCTGTCGAAGGCCGTGTACATCGTCGAAGCGCCCGCGGAGGGCGGCACCTTCGAAGCGGCCAAGTCGGCGAAGACGCTCGGCGTGCCGCTCTACACCACCGAGTACGCGGAGTACCCCGACACGGCCGCGGGCAATCCCGTACTCATGCGCGATCTCGGGGCGCACCCCGTCCGCGGGCGCCTCATCAACAACGCGCTCTCGCCCAACCTCGACCGGCTAATCGCCGACGTCAAGTTCGGGGACCGATAAATTTACCCGGCGACGATCATGATCGTCGCCTGGGAAACCGATATGCCGCCTATTTCATCGCATCGGGAAAGAAGAGCGGTGATCCGTATTTCGCGATACCGTATTTTTTGATGAGCCTCTGCGCCTCTGCCGACACCATGAAGTCAGCGAACGCCTTCGCCCCGGCCGCGTTCACCTTCGGCCATTTCGCCTCGTTCACCTCGATCACATGGTATATGTTCAGGAGGTCCTTGTCTCCTTCGCGGAGAATGGCGAGCGCAAGCCCTTTCTTCATGGAGAGATAGGTCCCGCGGTCGCTCAGGGTATAGCCGGATTTTTCCGATGCCACCGAGAGCGTCTGCCCCATGCCGAGGCCCGTTTCATGGAACCACTTCGCGCTTTTCGGGTCCGTCTCCGCCGATTTCCACAGCTTCGTCTCTTTTGCGTGGGTACCCGAATTGTCCGCTCGCGAGATATACAGCGATCCGGATGACGCTATTTTCTTCAGCGCATCGACGACGGATCCCGCCCTGTTTATTCCGGCCGGGTCCTTCTTCGGTCCAACGATAACGTAATCGTTGTGCATGACGATGCGCCTGTTCTTCCCGAACCCCGCGTCCATGAACTTCTTCTCGGCGTCCGGCGAGTGCACCAGCAGCACATCGGCCTCGCCGCGCTCTCCCATGGCCATCGCCTGCCCCGAGCCCACACCGATGGGCTTTACGAAGTATCCCGTCCTCTTCTGGAAAACGGGAATGAGCTCGTCGAGCAGCCCCGAATCGAGGGTGCTGGTCGTCGTGGCCAGAATTACCCCTTTATCCTTCCCCTTCTCCTCCGACCACAGGGCCGTAGCCGCCGCGAACATCGTCACCGCGGCGCACAGCGTTATTATCTTTACTGTACTCCTCATGGATACCTCCTGATCGGTTATCCTCATACATGTATTACACGCGGCAGTCAAGCCGCGCCAAGGCGCATACTCGATTCGGTTTCACGCGGAGAATACGCCGGCCAGGAGTCCGCGTTCACCTCGGCGGCCGGGGGTGGGCATTTCGCGAACCGCGCGTCAGTCGACCGCGAGCATCACATTGGAGGCCTTTATGACCGCGTACACCTCTTTTCCCTGCGCGAGACCAAGCGAATCGGCGGATGTTTTGGTAATGATGGATACGATCTCAGTGCCCCCGGGAAGCTCCACCACTACTTCCGTGTTGACGGCCCCGTGCGTCAACGCCTTAACTTTGCCTTTGATCATGTTACGCGCGCTTATCTTCATCATGGTGCCTCCTGTATCTTTCGTTAACGCATGACGATAGAATGATATACACGCGCACGTTAGAAATCAACATTCTTTCCGTTTGCCTCAGGAATCCAGCCTGAAGCGTACGGGGAGCCTGATCCGGCGGCGCATGGGGACCCGGTCCTTCGCGAGGGCGGGCCGGAAGCTGATGCCCCGCGCACAGGCGATCGCCGCCGCGTCGAACTCGCGCCCGGGCGATTTTACGACGCTGCCGAAGAGCACCGTGCCCGCATTCCCGCCGCGTTTCACGCCGGGCATCCGTTCGATGTCGGAAAGGTCTGCGCGCTTCCCATCAAAGGTTCAGGGCAAAGGCGGCCGCGTAAAACGTCGCCACCCCGTACATAATGGAGTGAATGTTCATCTATCTGATCTCCTCGATCAGCATGATATGAGAAAGCCCCCACACGTCCCTGTCCACGTAATAATCGTTGACGGGTCCCAGCATGGGACCGGCCGCGGGTTTCTTGCCGTCCATTTTATCGATGAGCATCATGCCGCGCCCGTCAGCGGTCCTGAATATCTCGGTACCCGAGAGAAGCGAGCGATAGCCGTCGCAGGCGACGAAGAGAAAGAAATTTTTCGGTCCGCAGCCGGGAAAGTTTTTAACGAGCAGCGAGGCAAGGCTGTAGCCCTCCGCGTTCGAAATCCCCTTGTAACCCTGACCGTGGCCGGTGCGCACCCAGCCCTTCACCGCCGCGCGCTCGACGCCATCCAGGCGCACGGGTTTCGCCTTTCCGCCCGCAAGTACCGTAAGCGACGCGGAGACGCACTTTTCGCCTTTCTTCATTACAGGAAGCAGGGAGTTGTCCACCTCGACCTCGCTGATGGATATGCGTTTGACATCATCGAGATAGCGGCCGGTATCCGGCTCGGCGGCGCATACCAGCCGCAGCCCTTTGATGTTTTCCCGATGGGCGTTCCATTTATAGGGCTCGTCCTTTTTCGGCTTGCTGGGCACGAGCTCTTTGCGGTCAAAAGCGAGTACGACTGGATCCGAATCGTCGGTCATGGTGAGCTCGCCGTAGCTGAAATGCACGCGCCCTCCGTCGGCGTTCTCGAACGTGACGATCATGTCCAGCGGACGGTCGAAGGCGGCCTTCTCCGGTTTCTTGACGGCCACGCCCTCCAGGATGTGCAGCACCGGTATGCCGGAGTAGCGGTAGGTCCCCATGAATTTGCCGTCGGGCTCCACCTCGCGCGTGCGGATGTAGGTCGGCGAGAATGCGTTGAGCGCATCGGCGCCGAATGTGTAGACCTTCTTCGTGAGCCCTGAGACCTCGAGCGTGGTGCCGCTTTTAACGTCCTGCTTCACCGCGAGCGGCGTGGCCCCGGTTACGGCCATGATCTCCATCTGGTTTTTCGGGAAGACGAGCCGGTAACCGGCGAAAAGCACCAGCGCGCCCGCCGCCACCGCGATCAGGATGATGTGATTTTTTTTCATTTGCGTGCCTCGGTCTGGTTTGAAGTCGGTTAACAGCGAAGTCAGGTATTTTAACCGGCCCGGCGATTAATCGGACCTTCCTCTCTATGAAAAATTCGCACGGGCGGGATTTATCCCACCCGTGCGCTTCAGCATACGCTTAGATTATGGACTTACACATTTTAGAACCGCGACCTGGTACCGCATTCTTCTTCGATAAATCTGCCTGACGGTGTTATCCACCTATCGAATGCCGTTAAAACTCTGCGCTGCCCCCCATGTAGAACATCCTGCCGGGACCGGGGTTAAACGGATCGGCATTGTAATCGTCGAGGACGTTCTTGCACAGCACATAGATTTCAAACTTTTCCATGATCTTCTGGGAAAGCTTTACGTTGAAGATGAGCGGATCATGAAGCTCAACCGTTTTATAATAATCTGTGGAATAATCTCCCGGCGTAGCTACAGCACCCCCTGGATTGGATTGCATTACATAGAATTTCTCATTCATCTTGTAAGTGCCCCAGATATTGAGGCTCGTGCCAGTGATGAAATCGAAGAGTATCTGCGTCATGAACTGATGCTCGGGACACTCCTGAACCTCCTTGCCTTTGGTCACATAAGAGTCATCATCATCCCTTGCATTGGTATAGATGTATGACTGTGAAAGAGATACATCTGCGATTTTCATAACATTCTTGATGTTGAAAGACACAGTGTTCTCAACACCCTGCATAGTCCGACCATCAATATTCGTAACTAAATCTGGGCCACCGGCAGGATCCCGGAATTTTTCAAGCTTATCCCGGAACTGTGTATAAAAATAATCACTCCGGAAACTGATAGCCTTATCAAGGAAGAACAATTCAAACCCGATATTATAGTTTATTGATCTTTCAGGTTGTAGTTCCTCAGTGACACTGGCTTTATCATTATCAGAAATTTGTGAGAGGGACGGAAACTCGACTTTCATCCCCGCGGAACTCCTAACGACAAGAAAGTTTTTCAAAGGTTCATAGATTACACCCGCGACAGGATTGATTGAATCGACGGTTCCCCACAGCATGGAATCCTCATCGGGGAGAAGCCCATCCGCATAGGGATCGGTTGACAACGAACGCTTCTTGAAGCGATCGAATTTCTGTGCGTCATACGATGCTCCCACGGTTATACCAATATCACCTACTTGCGTATTGAATTTCATTTCATCTTCAATACCAACCGTTATATACGACGCATCCATGTCTCTCACTTTATAATAGGAACCCGTTGGGACCAATGCAACCATATCCTGCTGTTCCTTGATAAAATTTTCATTTCTGTAATGAAGCACGGCTGAAAGCTTGTTCCATGAGGCAAGTTTATAGGTTGGATAGATATAGAACCCGTAACTCGCTTCGTAGTGCTTAGACGGCTTCCATCCATTTGAATAAATCTGGGTATGTTCAAGATCTCGCCAGTAATAGAGGTTATTCATCTGAGAAACATAGAATATGCTTGCCCGAACCGATAAATCCCCTGACTCAAAATGTATATACGGAGAAACATCATATCGATAATCATCGCTCCATTCCCAGGCCCTCTGCTCAAAAATATTAGCAGTTGTCGGGTCAGCTTTCCATTGACCAACGCCACCTGCGGTAATCTCGTAAGCGTTCAATGCATTGGGATAAAAACCAAGAAAAAGCTGTTTATTTTGATAGTAGCTTGCTGAAACGCCGGCTTCGAGTGAATCGGTAAAATTATAGCCGGCTTTTCCTGAAACAAAATACTTCCGGTATTCCGTGTGGTCCCACGAATCCCCGCCGTTAATATACGTCCTCAATGCGGCATTCGCGGCATATATTGTATCATAGTCATAACCTGCACCATACACTTCGCTGTTGGTGAGTTTTTTAAACCACTCCTTTCTTTTATCGGCATCAAGTTTTTTTGATACGTTATATCCATCTGAATTCATCATTGATGCCGTCAGCCAGTAGTAGAAATCACCTATTGGCGCACCATGAGAAACGTTAAGCAGGTAATTATTATGCTCTCCATACTCAGCACTCACATTCGTGTACATCTCTTCAGGTTTTTTAGTGACAACATTGATTGTACCGAACGTACCCCTCGCCCCGTAGAGCGCCGACGACACGCCTCTGTTCACAATGATCTTGGAAGCATTCATAACGGGAATTCGTGATATATCCCCGCCGCCGCCATCATAAATCTCTTCGAATGGCAGGCCATCGACCAGAATAACTATTTTACTTTGCCTGAAGCCCCTCAGGGTAAATCCGGCCTGCCCCTTCTGGGTCTGATACACATTCATTCCGGGGACCATCTGCAGCGACTGGTCAAGCGTCTTGTCCCCCCTCGCCTTTATGTCCTTCTCCGTTATCTCCGTCGTCGTCGACGCGTCCTCGATGTTCGCGATCGCGCGGTCTTTAACCACGATCTCGCCCATCTCGAAGGCCTTCGTCGCCTTCGCTCCTTCCTTTGAATCGGTTGCCTTTTCCTTCGCCACCGCGGCATCCCCATCCACGGATGCGTCCTGGGCGAAGAGCGGTCCGGCGGCGAACGCCAGCGCCACAACAAAAAGCCAGATGTAGAATTTCTTCACGGTTTTCTCCGTTCACATGTATGATAACGCAGGCTGGTAAATCCCTCTCCCGGTTGGAAAGGGCGGCGGGCAGGGAGGTAAAATGAGCGGTTTTACCGGTGGAAACACCCGCATGCCAGGAGCCGTATCACACGGATGATTCTGAAAAACCTGCGCCGTACCCTTTCCAACGCGGGAGGCCGCTCCGTTTCCGGTTCGACCCTGATGCCCTCGTCTCCATGGCCGGATGCCTTAGAAAATGAGGGTCGGGATTACGCTGGAAGTATGCTCAGACATACACCGAAAAAGTCAACCAAATATGTAATATTTTGTTATATACAGTAATATTTTTCATTTTTTAAAAATATAAATCATTATTATTACCATTATACACCAATTATCCGGGAATATATACACGTAATGTTTTGATTATCACCATATTTACTGAAAAAATCATGGAGGAGGGAGTCAACCGAGGGTGGTTGCCAAACGGGGTCTTCCAGAAGTACCATTTATTTTTACGGCGTCGAATACACGATCTTCCCGGAGTCGTTGAAGTCGTAGTTACCCAGCGCGGCGACCTTTGCGCGGAAGTCGGTCGAGTTGAGCGCGCCGATGAAGGCCTGCACCCCCTTCTTGAAGAAGGTCTCCTTGGTGAGCACCATGTCGAAGCTCTCGCGCACGATGGGAGCGAACGGAAGCCCCAGCAGGCGCGACACCGCGACGGTGGCGATTCCCACGTCGGCCTGGCCGGCGAGTATGGCCAGCCCCGCCTCGAAGTGCGTGTAGACCTCGTTTTCGTAGCCGGTGATGGCCGACGGATCGATGCCGCCTTTCTGTAAATGGTAATCCAACAGCAGGCGCGTTCCCGAGCCCTTCTGGCGGTTGACGAAGCGCACGCGCCCTCCGGCGAGATCGGCGAAGGCCTGCACGGGCCGTTCGAGCGAAGTACCCGAGAGAAACCCCAGCTCGCGATAGAACAGGTGCACCACCGCCACGCCGCGCCCTTCGAGATAGCGCGCGAGATACGGGATGTTGTATTCGCCGCTTTCCGGATCGAAGAGATGGCACCACGCCATGTCGGTGGCGCCCTCCGCGAGAAGGCGCAGGCCTTCGCTCGAACCGGTCGAGGACGAAAAGATGTTGAAGCCGTCGCCCTCGTGCTTCATGGTGCCGAGCAGTATGTCGAGCACCGGGTCGTTGCTTCCCGCCGCCAGCAGCGCGTCATCCGTCACGGCGCGCACGCGGTGCTCGTCCTTCACCCCCTCGAGCGCGTGCGAGCGAATCCACTGGTCGATGAGCTGCCGGGGGAACACCCACTTGCCGGTAACGCGCGTGCAGGGGATCCTGCCGTCCTTTATAAGCGCGTATACCTGTTTCTCATGGATGCCAAGGTACTCGGCCACCTGCTTGGTGTTCATCATTTCGCCCGGCATATGTCCCTGCCGCGTCGCCGTCATCGTTTGCTGTGCCGCCGGTATCGCTCGAGCTCCCTGGTGGCCGCTTCCAGCTCGGCCGTGCGCGAAGCGATGCGCTCCTCGAGCTCCTGGTTGAGGCGCCGTACCTCTTCCTGTGCGCGCCGGTGCTCGGTTACGTCGACCAGGCTGAGAATGAGCCCGCCCACGGCGCCGTCGGCCTCCCTCACCGGCTGCAGGCTCCAGTCGCAGTAGATCACGTCCTCGCCGGGACGCGGCGAATAGTCGATCGGGTCCATAAAGGCGTAATGCGGCCGCGCTTTCTCAACAACGCCGCGGAAGGTCGCCCTGTGAGACGGGTTCATGAAAACCTCGAAATGGTTGCGGCCCGGATAAAACTCGGGATCACGGCCGTTAAGCCATGCGTAGGCGTGGTTGACGCGTATGTAGTTGAAGTCCGTATCGAGATAGGCGATCATCAGGTTGATGTTCGAGAACATTTTTTCAAGGAGCTCGTTGTTCCGCCCGAGGGCCTCCTCAACGCGCTTTTTCTCGGTGATGTCCTCGGTGGTCGCCAGGAGGCGCGCCGGAAGGCCGTCCGCGTCGCGGTTGAACACCACGTGGCGGCTCCGCAGCCAACGCCACTCGCCGTTGGCGTGCTTGGCGCGGTACTCGATCTCGGCGATCTCGCTGTCGCCGATCCGGGAGGTCTTGTTCAAATATTCGATCATGCCGGGCGAGTCGTCCGGATGCACCACGATACCCGCCATGCCAAAGCCTTCATCGCGCATTTGCTCCGTCGTGTAGCCGAGGATCTTCGCAGCCTGGCCGTTCGAATAAGCGGTCCTGCGCTTCTTCAAATCGTAGACGTGCAGAATGCTGGGCGTTGTGTCGGCGATGCGCCGAATGAAGTTCCGCGTTACCCGAAGCTCCTTCTCGTGATGCTTCAGCTCCGCCTCGACAGACGCCAGATCGCTGAGGTCCGTGATCAGTATGCACGCGTGCGTCTCTCCGGCCAGGTTCAGGGGGAAGATGGATACGTACGCCGGCACAGTACGCCCGTCGCCGGCACGGAGGTCCAGCTCGATCCTCGCCGCGACGCCGTCGAGTCCCCTGTAGAATAAATCCAGGAAGACATCCATCTCCTCCTGGCTGATGAAATCGTAAAAGTTCGCGCCGGTGATTTTTTCGGGCGGAAAGTCCGTAAGGCGGAGAAAGCCCTGGTTCCAGATGCGGACAGTGGCGTCAGTATCGAGCACAACGGCGCCCTCGTTCATCGTGTCGACGATCGCGCGGTATGCGCGGTCGGCCTCGGCCTGCGCGAAAGGGGCCGGGACACGCCGGGCCGACGCGGTCTTCCCCTTCGTGCCGGCGCCGCCTGCGTTCGGCTCAATCCGTTTTTCGCTCCCAGGGTCGGACCGCCAGGTCGTTTTCGGCTTTCTGCTCATCAGGGAGATAGTACACCCGTGGGGGCCGGGCCTGTCAATATTAATTACCCGGGCGAGGGAGGGTCAGCGTCCGGCGAGACTCTTTACAAAGAGAAGCGCGCGCGCGTCCGGGGCGTCGGGCCACAGCCCCGGCCCGAGCGTGCGCTCCTGTATAAATCCGTGCTTCCGATAAAACGGCAGCGCCTTTTCGTTGCGCATGGAGGTAGACAGGTGTATGCCGGCGACCCCCGCGGCGCGAACACGCGCTTCGAAGAGCTCCATGAGGACCGAGCCGGCCCCGCCACGCTGGAATCCGGCGAGCAGATTGATATGAAGGTGCGCCGGATAGGCCTCGAACACGTCATCCATGGCGCCCTGGGTGGCGCTAATCCGGCGGAAATGCGACAGCGCCCTAAAGGACTCCGGATAGCGCCACCAGCTCACCGCCAGGGCGCGCAGAACGATCCGCGGGATCATTCGGCGACGGAAGCGGCGCGCCTGGGCGCGCGAATCGGTAGTGCCCAGAATGTAGCCCGCAACGCGGTCATCGGCGTCGACGGCGACGAACGCGTTCCACGGTTCATAAAGCGTATAGTAGCTCGCGAAGAGCAATGCGAGAAGCCTGCGGTCATCGAAGCGGCCGCTTCCTTCGAGGTCCTCGCCATGGTAGCCGGTATGGTAACACACCCGGGCTATGCCGGCGGCATCCCCGCGCACGGCCGAACGGAAACGGAGCGGTCCTGAATAAGCGTTCATATCAATTCGCCCTGATTGATTACAGTCAGCGGGACCGTGCGGCCGGGAAAACCGGCGGGGATGCCGACGCGGCGTCAGTTGTAGGTGGCCGAGAACACTATCCCCGCGACCGTATTATACACGGTATAGCGCCCGCTGAAGGGCGCCGAGTCCCGCGTCTGCATCCTGCTTGCGTACGCAAAGATTGCGACCCCCAGGCCCCAGTTATCGGAGACCCACCATTCCTTGCCCGCGGAGACATACACGCCGGCGCCATGATCGGTGCTGCCCTCTGCCTTGTCGATCTCGAGCCGGTCCCTGCTCAAAGTAACCGAACCGGAAATATACATATTGACGGGCATGAAATACCAGCACGCGCCCAGGCCCGTATCAGACATCGTGAGCGTGACGTCGCTTTGCGGGGTGGTCGCGATATAGCCCCGCTCGCCCTTTATGGACGGATCAGTCAGACTGATGGCCCCCAGTTCACCGTAGATGATGAGGTTCTCGAACACCGCCCCCCCAAGCTGAAAACGAAACGCCCCAGCGTTGCCGCTCATCGTAATGTCGCGCCCGCCGACGTCTTTTTCCAGCGTGCGTCCGAACCCAAAACCGGTCTGAAAGCGTAAAAAGAGTCCGTCATGGCGGAAAGCGCTCTCGGGCGGAGCCGCCTCTTCCGGCTGCGCATGGAGCGAACCGACCATCGAGAGTGCAAGAAGCGTCGAAACCGCGATGGCGAAGGCGCGATGTCTCATGCCGCCAGCTTAGTCAATGCCCGGTGAAAAACAAGCACAAAACGGAAAGCGACGCCGGTTCGTCGCCGACGGCGGACCATCTACCGGCAGCAGTTTTCGGGGGTTTCTCCGCATGAGAGACCGCGCTCGACCTGTATGGCCGTGTGGCTAATGCCGAATTCCCGCTTAAGCATGGCGTTCGCGCCGGCGATCACCGCGTCGGTATCGCCGGACTCGCCCGGCAGAGTGCGGATATGGCACGACAGAAAAACCTCGGACGAACTGATCGACCATATATGCAGCCCGTGAACGCCGCACACACCCGGAAGGGCGAGGAGCCCGCGATATACGGCATCGGTATCGACCCCCGACGGCGTCCCCTGCATAAATATCCGCAGGGATTCCCGCACGATGTCCATTGAGCTCCAGATGATCATGACCGCAATCACCAGGGCCACCGCGAGGTCGAGCAGAATGATGTCGGTGAAAACAAGCGCCACGCCCACCCCGATAACGGCGACCGACGAGATCGCATCATACACCATGTGCAGGAAGGCGGCCCGCATGTTGAGGTTGTCTTTTCGGCTGCGGTTGAGCACCAGTATGGAAAACACGTTCCCGGCGAGGCCCACCAGCGCGACGGGCAGCAGGATGTAAGGGTTCACCGGCACCGGGTTCATGTACCGCTCGACCGCTTCGTAGACAATGTACAGGCCGATGGCCACGAGGCTGAGGGCGTTTACGAGCGCCACGAGCACCTCGAAGCGCTTGAGGCCGAAGGTAAAACGGCGGCTTGGAAAGCCCTTCGAGACGCGCTCCCCCGCGTATCCGAGCGCGAGCGCGAGGACGTCGGCCAGATTGTGTCCTGCGTCGGAGATGAGCGCGAGGCTTCCAGAAAGCACGCCCCCGATGTATTGCGCCGCGGCAATGACGGCGTTGAACGCTATTACCAGAAGGAGCTTCCTCCCCCCGGTCCACTCGCGGCATTCGCCGGCATGGTCGTGATGATGACGGTGATGCACGCTCCCGCCCCTCCTGTCAGATCCGTCCGTATCTTGCATATAGCGCATGCGCTCAGTGTTTTCCCGTCAGCAGATCATAGAGCCTTCCCAGCGAACAGACGTAGCCGAACTCGTTGTCGTACCAGAAGTTGAGGTCGACCATGGTGTAGTACCGGTCGCCCCGCTTCGACGTACGACGGTGGGTGAACCTGGAATCGTAGATCGTCGAGTGGGTGCATCCCACGATGTCGGCGCTTACCAACTGCTCTTCCGAGTAGCGCATGATGTCCGGATTCTTGCGCGCGTACTCCCTGAACATTCCGTGGACGTGTTCGTTGTCGTAATCTCCCAGGAGCGACACGTCGAGGATCACGATCGAGCCGGTCATGGTGGGCACACGGATCGACGATGCCTGGGAGCCTATGCCCAGTTCGCGGATGTCGGGGATCACCTCTATCACCGCGTTCGCCGCGCCGGTCGAGGTCGGTATCATGTTGTTCAGCGTGGAGCGCTTTTTGCGTGTGTCCTTTTCGCCGTCTTTCGGAAGAATGTCCAGCACGCTCTGGGAGTTCGTCGCCGCGTGCACCGTGGTGAGCGAGTACGAGATGAAGCGCTCGCCGAAATGGTCCACAAGGGCCTTGATCGGCGGGGCGCAGCAGTTGGTGGTGCACGACGCGTTCGATATCACGCTGTGCCGCGCGGAGTCATACGCCGAAAAGTTCACGCCGCCAACGAGCGTCACCGCGTCATCGGGCATCGGAGTTCCCTTCTTTTTTATCTTGAATGGGGCGCTGAGCACCACCTTCTTCGCATGGCCGAGGTGCCCCCGGAGAGCGTTTTCGTCGTTCACCGTCGGATCGGTGTACTTGCCGGTCGTGTCAAACACCACCTCCACGCCGTTCTCCGCCCAGGGCACGCCGCCCGGCGTACGGTGTGCGGCGTCCGAAAGCCAAATGATCCTCACGCCGTTGAGAAACAGTTCGCCGTTTTTCACCTCGACCGCGCCCCGGCCCAGAAAGCCCCCCACGAAACGCGAATAGGGACCGTAGGTCGAATCGTACCCGAGGTAGGTCGCAAGGTCCTCCACCCCCCGGCCCGTCTTTCTGCCCGTCGCGATCACGACCGCCCCGTGCTCCTTCCTCGCCGAGATGAGCCATACCAGAAGCTTGCCGATTCGGCCGATGCCGAAAACGCCGACCGGCGCCTTCGGCGACACTGCACTGCTCATACCGCACCTCCGTAGACCACTGCTCTGTTTATGACAGGATTGTCTTCTCCCTTCCGCCAATCCATTTTACAACCTTTTTTTAACCGTCGCGTGAAAGCCCGAGTATACGTGCCCGGTCGAACCGTCTATGGTCAGAAAATCCCCCTCGGCTATCACGAACCGCCCCTTTCCCTGCGCCTCGAGGTTCACAACCGCGCGGTTGGCCCCTTCGTCGACCCTCATGACCGAGAAGTCGCTCACGCCGGATTTTTCGAGCCGGCGCATCTGCAGAACGGCGTGCGAGGTCATGCCGCCCACGCTGGTAAGAATGCCTTCCGATTTCTTTATGCCGATCACGTCCTCGGGGTTGGTCTCCGGCCTCACCAGAATGATCTTGTCGCCTTTAAAACGCTTGCGAATGATATCGATCCGGTCGATATCGAACACCGCGCGCCCGCAGACCGCGCCGCCCGAGGCGGCCAGCCCCTTGCCCAGCAGGTATTCCAACAGAGCGAGCGGTCCCTCATCGAGCTCGTCCGTCTCGAAGATGTGATTGGTGATGCCGCGTATCTGGAGAATATAGAGCGTATCGTTCTCAAGGGTGAATTCTATCTCTACCTCGTTGCCCCAGCGCTCGCGGATGCGCTTCACGGCATCGTACACCTTGCGGTACTGCTCGGGATAGCTTCGCTCCATGGACGAGAATGGACTCGAGGCCGTGTAGGTCGAGCGCTGCTGTTCGCTGATCGGGAACACGCGCGCCACGCCGCTGACGATGTCGTGCCCCTGTGCGCGGGTCTTGTACTCGCCGAAGAGGCCGATGTTCTCGTAGCCCAGGTAGTGGCTGTGCACGACGCCGGTGATGGAATTGGGAGAGTTGTTGCCGAAGACCATCTTCTGTACGATGACCGCCGTGCCCCACTCGTCGGACATGTTGACGAACTGCCGGTAGTTGCGTGCAACCGGCGAGTTCCACGACTGGTACACCGCCACGATCGCATGATAGAGCTGTTCGTAGTGGTCCTTCGGCACCGAGAAACCGGCCCGGTTGATCGCATAGCGGTATTTCTTGGTGAGTATCTCCATCTGCCTGCCGGTAAGCTTCTCCTTGAGGTCGACGGCCGCCTCCTCCTTGGCCTGCGTCATGAGCCGCTCGTAGAGCGCGCGGTCCATCCCGTAATAGGAGAGCGCGAAGTCGTGGATAAGCCTCCTGTAGCAGTCGTAGGCGAACCAGGGGTCCTGCCGCGCGTAATAATCGATGACGTCCTGGGTGATCCCGACGTTCGTTATGGTGTCCATCACGCCAGGCATCGAGAACACCCCGCCGCTTCGCACCGACAGAAGCACCGGGTTGGAGGGATTGCCGAAGCGCCCGTCGGTGAGCCGGTCGACGTACTGCCTGAGCGAGAAGATGATCTTGCGCTGAAAGCGCGGATTGCGCACGTCGCCCTCGCGCAGGCGCTTGTAGAGCTCGGCCGAGAGCACTATGCCCTCGGGCACGCTTATGCTTTCCATGTTCGCGGCGATCACCAGCCCCTGCGCCTTGCCTCCGGCGAGCCACAGCGGCACGAAGAGCTCGCTGTAGGAATGCCGTCCCGGGTATTTGCCAATGGGGAAGAAGATATCCCCTTTGGCGCGCCGAACATCGCACGCATTGAGGCACACCGAATCGTCGCCCCGCCCAAGGGCCTGGTCCATGCGCTCCCGCAGGCGGATGAGCATGTTGTCGAAGAGCTGGAGCAGCGGCGAGAGCATGATCTGGCTGCGCAGAAAACGGTCGGCGATGACGTCGGCGCTGCCGCGGCCTTCGCCGGGAAGATAATCCTCAACGATTCGGCCGGCGCCTATATTGTTGATGATGGCGGTACAGACGTACTTGTACATCTCGTTGAAGTGGTCCGACACCTCTCCGTGGATGGTGAAGAGGCTCGTGACGATGTCCCTGAACTGGGACAGCCTGAGATTCGGCGCGTCCATGAGGCTCAGGACCGAGCGCATCTCCTGGCCTGAAAGGCCGTCAATCTCGAAGGTCCTGCCGAAAAGTCGCATAACGCGGCGCGTCTCCCCGAAGTCAAGCGCCCTGCCGGAGAAGACGCTGCACGTTTCCACCATGGACTCGAAGAGCCTTTCGCGGATGAGGTTGCAGTGGAAGAACACCTTCAGCGTGTCGAACTTCTTCTCCTTGTACGAGCCGTACATGGAGGGAATGCCGAACGCGATGTGCCGCTTGAACTCGATGGTGTCGAGCGGCTCGAACACCTTTCCCGAAAGCAGGATGTCCCACTTGAGCGAATACTGGAGGTCGAGCAGCGCCCCGAGCGCCGCGTACGGGTCGCTTCCGCGCAGCGCCTCGAACAGGTCCTCCGGCGGGGCGAAGAGCCCCTCGCGCGCGTACGCCTCGAGCTTCTCGACGTCGCGCACCTTAGAAAAGTTGTACTTGTCGAAGATCATGCGGTAGACGTGCAGAAAGGTGATGAACTTCTCGATGTTGACCCTTGAGATGTCGAGAAAGCGCACGTTCTCGAACATCTTCCGGAATTCCTCGTCCGAGATGTCGTAGAGGAACTTCCATATCTTCGTCTTCGAGGTGTCGATGTCGAACATGTTCTTGATGAAATGCAGCATCTTAGTCATCTCGGCGGGAAAGCGCGTGTCGAAATACTCCTCGAAACAGCCGATGGCGTCCGTGCGCTCCGCGTCGCTCACGCCCTGCATCGCCGCCACGGCGGCGAATTCGATGAAGCGCTTCTTCCCCACCGCGCCCAGGAAGTCCCAGAAGTGCCCGTCGGCGACTTCGCTGAAATGCCTCCGCGCGGCCTCGAACAGCGCCTGCGCCGCCGGTTCGTTGTCGAGATTGATCAGACGCCAGGCGCGCGGCAGGGTATCGTACACCTCCGCCGGCACCAGGCCCTCGAGCAGGCGCCCCTCGCCGGTCATCCAGAATTCCATGATACGCTGAATGAGGAGCACCGTGCGGCTCGACGACTCCACGTGCACCTGCTTCCTGAGAAAGTGCACCAGGTCGTTCATCCGGTGGTTGGTGTCGATCTTCTCGGTGAAGGAGCGTATGTCGCCCGTCGCCCCGATATCGTGATAAAAGGCGGGAAAGACCGCCGCAAGCGAGGTGATGAGATGGAATACGTCCTTATAATCGCTGTTGAGGAGCTGCGAGATGTCTCGCTGGAAGACATCTGTGTCCTTGAGGAACACGCCGCCGAGCTTCAGGTTGACGATGAGCCCGGCGGCGAGCTTCTTCATGACAGGCGGATCGATCTCGATGAGCCGCATCCACGTGCGGATGTTCTCAAGGTGGCTGGAGTTGACGATCACCGACCAGTCCGATGCGATGCCGGAGAACTCGGGGAATCGAAAGCGCGACTGGATGAGGATGTCCACGAAATGGTCGATGAGCGAGACCCTTCCGGACTCGACGACCGTCTTGCCGATGGTGTAGATGGTGGCGAAGGCCGAATAATAGCTACCGTCCGATTCGACCTCACGCAGGAGGAGCGGCATCACCATGTCGACGACGCTTTTAAGGAGCGAACCCCGACCCGAGCCGTCGAGCGCACCGCAGAAGGAGGCGACGCTACGCGAGATGAAAAGCTGGAGGTCCCGGTCATCGCCCTCCTGCGCCCTGCGGATGAGGAAGGCGAGCAGCGCGAGAACCCCCTCCTCGCTCGAAACGGAGCCCCGTTCCACAAGACCCCTGCCGACCGCGCAGATGCGCTCCCACGTGCGCGTGTTGCGCGAGAAATCGGCCACGGATGCGATCCGCGCGAAGCGTTCCGCCGCGCTCCCCGCATTGGGCCGGGCGGCCAGAAGCACATCCTCCCGCTTCCTGCGCTGCGAAACCTTTTCCAGAAGCTCGAAGAGCTCCGCGGTGCCGGCGTCACGGCCCAGCGCCGCGCGCAGATTCTCCACCTCGACATCGCGCGCCGAGACCGATCGCTCCGCGTGAAGGGCGAGCTGCCCCACGAGCAGGTCGCTTACCAGGTCGAGGATGCCGTCCCCCGCACCGGAGTTCGCCGCGAGGACGCCACCGACCCTGCAAACCCTTTCGTTGACCCCCTCGAAATAATAGCCGTCGGCGCTCTCGCGCTTCATGAGGTCCAGGTAGTCGCGGGCGAACTCGTGGAAACGGAGCGCGATCGGCCCAAGCTCGGCGCGCCCCTCCGCGATCGCAGTGAGTACGAACAGGTACCGGTCGAAAAATGTCTCGCCGGCCCTGAGGGTGGATCCCTTTTTTCTTAGCGTGGCCTCGCGCAGGTAGTGGAAGATGACCGGCAGCACCGTATCCGCGTGGGGGGAAATATCGTGGATATGATCGAACAGGTACGAGCGGATGCCCGCCACCACATGTTTCCAGTCGATATTGGGGTGCGACATCTCCGCGATGAGACTCTCAACCCTCACGATGGCGCCGGCCCGCCCCTCGATCGGGACAAGCAGGTTCCGCGGATCATAAGCGTCGGGTTCGACCATCATGCCGCCCTATCGGCGAGTCCGCCGATCATTTGTCGGTAGCGCTGATGCAGAATGTGAAATCATCGGGTTCGCCCGGTGTGCGTGATATCCGTTTTATACTATTATAATAAATATTTACGAATAGCCCCTGTTGTGTCAACGACAAGTCGCCCCGGAAAAACAAAAAAGGAGGATGGGGATCCTCCTGAAGCGGGAATGGGGTAGAGACCGGCTTGGGCAAGCCTGTTACATCAGATAGTTTTCCAGGTGCGCGTACGTCTTCCTGATTTTCTTCATGGCCCTCGACTCGATCTGCCGCACCGTTTCGGCGGAGATGCCGAATTCGGCCCCCACCTCCTTCAGCGTGACCGGCCGCTCGTCGTCGAAACCGAAGCGCATCCGTAAAATCTTTTTTTCGTTATTCATGAGCGAGGACATCGCCTCTTCCAGTTCCCCGCGGAGATCCTTCCGGTAAACGGCCTGGTCGGGCGACTGGTACTTCTCGTCGCACACCACCTCATAGAGGTTGAACTCGTCGTCGTTGAGCGGATGCTCGAGCGATACCGTCGGCTGAAACACCTCGATGATATCGACCACCGTGTTCTCATCGACCCCCAGGAGATCGGCGATCTCCCTGGTCGACGGCTCCTTGCCCAGGTCGTTCGTCAGCGATTCCTGCGCCATCCTGACCTTTTTGAAGAGGTCGCCCTTGCGAATCGGGATGCGGATTGCCCGGCTCCGTTTTGCGATAAAGCGGGTGATGTAATGCTTTATCCAGTACGACGCGTAGGTCGAAAAACGGCAGCCCATCTTGTAATCGAACTTCTCGGCCGCCCGCATGAGACCGATGTTCCCCTCCTGCACCAGGTCGATGAGCGAGGGTTCCAGGCCGGTGTAGTTCTTCGCAATCTTGACCACCAGTCGAAGGTTGGCGTTTACAAGCCGCTCCCTGGCGAGCTCGTCTCCTTCTCCTTTCGCGATGGCCAGCTCGACTTCCTCCTCGGCCGTGAGGAGCTTCACCGCGTTGATTGCGTGGAAATACTGACTGATGCTGATTTCATCATAGCCTTCGTACGCTCTCATGCAACTCTCCTTCTCTAAGGGGTACTGACCATTAACAAGCAATAATCGTTCCAGAAGTCCCTGCGCTCGATCATTAATCAATATTACTTCAAACAGCGCCCCTGGCGGAAACACGATCGTCCCGGGAGCGCAAAAGCGCCGGTTTTTCCAGTATAAACAGCGTTTATGCGGTTTATTTTACGTGCATCGACTGCGGAAGGCGGCTATATTCATGCGCTCCGGCAAAGTGGAGGTACCGGTATATCCTGATAGGGCCGTTCGACCGGCAACAAATAGCGCATCTGGAGTGTAAAAAGCACACAATAGTGTATTATTTACACATATCTCGCTCGCCAGTGTGTAATTTTTACACTGGTGGTTCTTTTCGAATAGATAGTGCGCGGGGGGTTACTTGATGTTATACTTCTTTTTAAATTTATCCACGCGTCCGGTGGCGTCCAGAATCTTGTGCTGCTTCGTATAGAAGGGATGGCATGCGGAGCATATTTCCACGCGGAGGTCCTTGGAGGTCGAGCGCGTCTTGATCTCGTTTCCACACGCGCACCTGACGACGGTTTCCTTATATTCGGGATGAATGTTCGGCTTCATTTCAGTCTCCTCATCATGTATTCATCGCCTTGAAGAACGCCTTGTTGTTCTTCGTGGCCTTCATTTTCTCAACCAGTAGCTCCATCGCCTCGGTGGGACTCATCGCCGAGATGACTTTGCGCAGTATCCATAGCTTGTTAAGCTCCTCATCGTCAAGCAGTAATTCCTCTTTGCGCGTTCCCGATTTGTTGATGTCGATGGCCGGGAATATGCGCCGGTCGGAGAGCTTGCGGTCCAGGTGCAGCTCGGAATTACCCGTACCCTTGAACTCCTCGAAGATGACCTCGTCCATGCGGCTTCCGGTGTCGACGAGCGCCGTGGCCAGAATGGTGAGGCTCCCGCCCTCCTCGATATTGCGCGCCGCGCCGAAGAAGCGCTTGGGCTTGTGCAGGGCGTTGGAGTCCACGCCGCCCGAGAGGATCTTGCCGCTGGTCGGCACCACCTGGTTGTACGCGCGCGCCAGGCGCGTGATCGAATCGAGCAGGATGACGACGTCCTTCTTGTGCTCCACGAGTCGTTTGGCCTTTTCGAGCACCATCTCGGTCACCTGCACGTGGCGCGAGGCGGGCTCGTCGAAGGTGGACGATATCACCTCGCCGTTGACCGTGCGCTGCATGTCGGTGACCTCTTCGGGGCGCTCGTCTATGAGCAGCACGATGAGGAATATTTCGGGATGATTGGTGGTGATGGAATTGGCGATCTTCTGCAACAGCATGGTTTTACCGGTCCTCGGCGGGGCGACGATGAGAGCGCGCTGACCCTTGCCGAAGGGCGTCATGATGTTGACGATGCGCATGTCGACATTTTCCGACGCGGTCTCCATTACGATGCGCTCCATCGGATACAGGGGCGTAAGGTTGTCGAAGAGCGTCCGGCTCTGCAGGCGGTCCGGGTCTTCGAAGTTGACGGCCTCCACCCGGAGCAGCGCGTAGAAACGCTCGTTGTCCTTGGGGGGCCGTATCTGACCGGTGACGGTGTCGCCGGTGCGCAGACCGAAGAGGCGTATCTGCGACGGGGAAACGTAGATGTCGTCGGGACCGGGCAGATAGTTGTAATTCGGGGAGCGCAAAAATCCGTACCCGTCGCTGAGTATCTCGAGCACGCCGCTCGAAAAGATAAGGCCGTTACGCTCGGTCTGGGCCTTGAGCAGCTCGAAGATCATGTCCTGCTTCTTGAGACCGGAAACGCCATCGACGCCCATGGTGCGCGAAAGCGCCAGAAGCTCGTTGATGGTCTTGGATTTCAGGTCGGAGAGGTCCAGCCTGTTTTCGGGCGGAAGATTGCGCCTGTGAGGCGCCGGCGAAGCGCTCTCTCCACCGTTTTCTCCGGCCGGCCGGGGCGACGCGGAACCGCTTCTTTTTTCTTCGTCCGAGCCGGCGGTATACCTGCCCTCAGGCCTGGAAGTCCCGTTTACTCGTGCCATAATTCACCTTTGCTGTTATTAAGAGTCTCTCGTGTTCCGTCACACAGGATTGTCGATGGTAATGCCGCTCTCCAAAAATGCCGTACGGCGGGAAGGCACATAAAAACAGTGCCGCACTATACTCGATTCGCTAATGGCCGAAGATTGTGTTTCTTCCAAGGATGTGTTTTCGCCGAATCTGCGCTGTCTATCGTTCGATACCGTATGGTAATCCGCTTCTGCAAGGCACCCCGACGGGCCGCCGAAAAGCACCGCAGCCACGAAGGCTTAAAGATCAAACGCTTTTTACACCGCACCGAGGCAAGGAGGTTGTCGTTAACTGCCCGTCTCTGCGTACAATATAGTTCGCCGCAGATTTTCGTCAACAAAATTTTTCACTTTTTAGGCCCGCGCCCTGTCCGCCCCTTGTCAACTATACCCAGCTTTTTCATCCGCGCCGAGAGCGTCGCGCGCGAAAGGCCCAGGTCTTCGGCCGCCTTTTTGGCGTCCCCGCCCTGAGCGATGATGGCATTAACGATGGCGGTCCGCTCGGCCGACTCGAGCGTCTGCGCGAGCGGCTGTTTCTTCCCTCTGCGGGCGGCCTTCCCTCCGGCCGACGGCGCGTTCAGCTCCCTTCCGCAGTAAATGAGGTATCCCACGTTTTTACCGCCGCTCTGAAACGGCACCTTCTCGTAGTAGATGCGCATATCCTTGTTGTAAAAATAGGGTTCATCGCTGCCGTCCGCGCGGGTATGCACCTCGTTTTTGTCGGAATTGCCGAGCGACTTCTCGACGAACGCCGTATCGACCTCGCGCTTGAGCGCCGCCTCGTACAGGTCCTCGAAATGGCTGTTGTAGAAGATGGTGCCCCCCCTCTCGTTCAGGGCGTACAGGGCCCGGGGGATGTGTTCGAGGATGAGGTATATCATCCACTCCATCGCCTGCTTCTCGCGGTCCCCGGCGGCGTCAGCGGCCGTGGACTCGGCCCCGCGCGGCGACTCGCAGGCGGCGAGGAGCTGGAGGCGCGACCAGGTGCCCTGGATTTCACCGAAGAGGTTGATGGTGACGAACTCGCGGTTTTCGGCCACATGGGGCAGTACCTCGTCCAGCCGCATTTTGCGCGCGAGGCCCGTGATGAACGCGTCGATGGAGAGTTTTGCCGCGCGCTCGATATCGCTGAGCTCGGCGACGACATCTTCCTTCCTTAATATTCCGAGCAGTATACCGCGATGGGATACCACGGGGACGAGGGGCACGTTGTTCATGTAAAAAATCCTCACCACGTCCTCGGGCTTTTTGGCCCCGGGGTCGTAGGGATTCTCCCGGAATTCCCTGAAACCGCCCTTGCCTTCCCCCCGTTTTTCAGTCATCTGCTTATATACCCAGTACATCGAACATCGAGTAGAGCCCCGGCTTCCGGCCCGCTATATACTCGAGGGCCCGCACGGCCCCTCGCGCGAAGTTGTCGCGACTGGTTGCGCGGTGGGTGAGCTCCACGCGCTCGCCGATCCCGGCGAAGTAGACCGTGTGCTCGCCGACGATATCGCCGCCGCGCAGCACCTGCACGCCGATCTCGCCCGATGTGCGCCCGCCGATGATGCCGCTGCGGTCGTACGCCTCGCCCGCCGCGGTCAGATGGCCCGACGAGCCCTTCACCACCTCGATGAGGCGCTTGGCGGTGCCGGATGGGGCGTCCTTCTTGAAGCGATGGTGCGCCTCGAAGACCTCGACGTCGAAGTCGTCGCCGAGAACGCGCGCGGCGGTCTCGGTGAGGCGAAAGAGCAGGTTGACGCCAACCGACATGTTGGGCGACACCAAAAGCGGGATCGAGCGCGCGGCCTCTTCGAAGCGGCGGCGCTGCTCGTTCGAAAAGCCCGTGGTGCCCACAACGAGCGGCTTGCCCAGGCCCTGGGCAAGGGAGAGGAGCTGCATGGTGGCGGCCGGCGCGGAGAAGTCGATAAGGCCGTCCACCCGCGCGGCGTCGGCCTCGTTGATCGCGGAGACCAGCACGCCGGTGTTTTCGCCGTGAAGCAGGGACCCCACGTCCTTACCCATGCAGGGCGCGGAGGGCGCGTCGAAGGCGGCAAGCGCCGTGTGGCCGCGCTCTACAAGGACGCGCAGGATGGCCGTTCCCATCCTGCCCGAAACCCCGCAGAGCCCCGCTCTCACAGCTTAACCCCGTAGTCGACAAGGGCCTGGCGCAGCTTCGCGCGGTGCTCGTCGGAGAGCGGGACCAGCGGCAGCCGGATGTCGCCGGCGCAGCGTCCCATCATCTCCATCGCCGCCTTGACCGGTATGGGATTTGTCTCGTAAAACATGGCGCGGCAGAGCGGGAGTATCTTATAGAAAAGCGTTCTGGACTCGTCGAATCTGCCTTCGTTAAACAGGGTCACGATCTTCTTCATGTCGGCGGGCAGCACGTTGGCGAGGACCGAGATGACCCCCTTCCCGCCGATGGCGAGCAGCGGCAGGAGCAGGTTGTCGTCGCCCGAAAGCAGCGTGAGGCGGTCGCCGCAGAGCTCGATGACGCGCATCATCTGCACGAGGTCGCCGGTGGCCTCCTTGATGGCGACGATGTTGGGCGCGCGGCCCAACAGCTCCAGTATGCTCTCCGGCAGAAAGTTGACGGCCGTGCGGACCGGTATGTTATAGAGGATAACCGGTATGGCGATCGATTTCGCCACGGTCTCGAAATGGGCGACGAGCCCCCTCTGGGGCGGCCTGTTGTAATAGGGGTTTACGAGCAGCACCCCGTCCACGCCGTATTCCTGCGCGGCCTGGGAAAGGTGCACCGCCTCGCGGGTTGAGTTGGAGCCCGTTCCGGCGATCACCTTCACCCGTTTGTCGACCATCGCGACCACGCGCTTTACGTATTCCTTGTGCTCCTCGAACGAAAGCGTGGGCGATTCCCCGGTCGTGCCGACCGGCACCACGCCGTCCACACCGCCCTTCACCTGCGCCTCGATCAGACCCTCGAGCGAGGTATAATCTATTTTGTCGTCCCGAAACGGCGTTACGAGCGCCGTAAACACACCCTTGAACATGACATCATCCCCTTTGTTTTATCGCGTGGCGGCCGCGTCAATCATTTCCGCTGCACGTCCACAAGCTGAAAAAGCCGCTCCTCGAAATACTGTTTGTCATACGCCTTGTCTTTAAAGTCGTCGTCGAAGAGGAAGAGTATGAGCACACGCTCCGCTTTTAAAAAATCGATCGAAACGGGATGGGCGTGCACTTTTATAAAATCGCTTCCCGTCGTAATGATAATGTTCACGACCTCGCCCTTTTTGAGCGGGGCCTCCTCCCTCCCGGCGTTCTGTTTCATTACGTACCGGTCGCTTTCGTATCCCCTGAGGCCCGCAACGTGCTCGTCCTTAATGAAGGAAGAGCAGGAGCAGAGAAACACGAGAGCGGCAACCGCCCATTTTTTCATCGATAACCTCGCTGCCGGCAGAAATCACACCGCGGCGCGGGGGCGCCGGCGGAGCGCCTTCCCGCAGCCTTCATTGGTAGTAAAAATGGCAGGGCATTGTCAAGGATTTATTTATGATAGGCGATGCCCTCGCACGAGGCGATGTGCCTGCCGGCACCGCCACGCACGTCGATCTTCCACACGCTGACCTTCTTGCCGATGTTGACCGGGAGGGCCTCGGCCACGATCTTCTCCCCGTCCATCGCCCCCGCGAGATAGCTTATTGAAAAGTGCACCGCCAGCGCCTTCGTCCCCATGGAGTTGCAGGCCACCGCGAAGGCCTGGTCTGCCACCGCGTGGACCGTTATGCCGTGCGCGCGCTCGGCGGCGTTGAGGTACTCGTGCATGACGGTGAGCGAACAGCGCGCGTAGGCCTCCCGCGCCTCCTCCACCACGATGCCGAGGAAGGTTGCCATGGGGTCGCGTCCCACGATCTCACGGGCGTATTCCACCGGGCTGTTGATGATCGTCATCGTCCCCTCCCCTACGGCGCGTGGAGCTTGCGGAAGTCGTGATTCGGCGCCGCCGACCCGCACAGGGTCTGTATGAATACGAGACCGTGTATTATTCGCTTTTGCATCGCGTCCTCCGGCGCTTGTGATGCGCAATCATAGAGGCGAAAATGGGAGATGTCAAGTATTATACGCGGGGGCCCCGGCAGAGACGCACGATCGGGCGTTTCTACGGGCGTTCGGCCTTCCTCTTCAGATGCTCGAGCCAGCGATCGATTGACCTGTCGAGGAACTTCGGCATCACGATGCTCAATATCAGCGCCAGCCAGCCTTCCATGGTTTCTTCGGTGCTCACGATGGTGCCCTCGCCCTTTTTCTTGAAGTACCACTTGTGACGGGCGCGCGTCCCCAGCGCCCTCCCGTTCCAGATTACCTCCTCGCCGTCAACCACCTTCTCTATGGTGGATTCAATCGTCATGCCGCCGGACTTCCAATGGAACACCGTTCCGGGCGCGAGCTTGCCGCCGAGGGCGGCCTCGGTGATGCCGGGGTGCCAGGCGGGCCATTTGTTGATATCGGCGTGGATGGCCCACACTTTTTTTACCGGGGCGTTGACGTAGAGGGCTTTTATTGATTCCAGTTTTCCGAAAAAGGGGATTCCCATTTGATTCTCCTTTATGGATGGATGATTCCATGAGTCCGTCAGTGTATCTTTATCGTTATTCATTATCCGCTTTTTCGTGAGGGAGTCAATCAGTTAATTTGACGGTTGTCTTCCAAGTGTTTTCAATCCGGTGATTTTCAAGTCTGTACGTCGTTCAGTTTCAACCGGGCCGCGCAATCGCCATCGGTTCCGGTCGGGGCGGTGCGAGAGAAGAGCCGCCGGTCGGCCGACGGAACGACGCCCGCATGTGCGGCTTCAGCAAGCGTTGAGGCAAGGAGGGCGCATAGCCGGTTTATGAACGACTGGCCTTCAATACGGCCGTACAGCCATTCCGCGGAGGGCCGCGATTTTCCCCTGATGTTGCTTTGTTTCACCCCATCGGCAAAGGGAAGTAAAACCGAGATGACGGTTTCGGCACCGGGGTGCCATTCGCGCGGGGTCATGCAGAGGCCGCCGATTACGGCGGGAGAAGCCGTCGACAGGCCGGTTTTGTTTTCCCTATGTTATCAACCATACAACGACGGAACCGTCAAGCTGAATCGTTACATGGAAAAGCCCGTTGACTTTTCCCCGAAGCTTGTGTAATGTGCTGAAATCACTCACATTGCCTGTATTTAACGGCTTTATAAGCCGCAATTTTAAATGATGAAGAACGCATTTACCGCAAAATAGAGAGAATGACGGCCATGGGCATAATAAATGCACAGCATTATCCGGGGAGGCATTGTGCAAGCACGGCGCTCTGCAATCTGGTGAATTATCATGGGATCCGATGGAGCGAGGCCCTGTGCTTCGGAATAGGGTGCGGTCTTGGGATATGGTATCTTGAAAACGGCGGGGAATCGCTCGAAAGAATAATCCATGTGCGTTCGGAGGACATCGAAGAGCAGTTTTTTACACGCATTGGACGGACTTTCCAATGGAGTATATATGCCGATCCCGGTGAAAGCGAAAGCGACCTGTGTGCAGTACTGGACGAAGGGAGGCCTGCCATGGTGCAGTCGGACATTTATCATCTTCCCTATTATAATTCCGGCACGCATTTCCCGGGCCATGTGATTACCGTCTGGGGATATGATGTTGATCGAAAGGTATTTTATGTTACCGATACCGAGCGCGAAAACATGCTCGAGGTCCCGTTCGAGGCGATGAGAAAGGCACGCTACAGTAAAATGGGATTTTTTACCATCAAGGGAAATATGTACGCGCCGGAGAACATCAGCATGCCCGACAGCCTCCCCGCGGTACTGAGCGGCGCTATCATCGATTCCAGCCGCAGGCTTATGGATGCGAAATCAAAATATCAGGGGATTCAGGCCCTGAAGACCTGGATCGAAGAGCTGGATGACTGGAAGCGTTTCAACGACTGGAAATGGACGGCGCGTTTTACGTACCAGGTGATCGAGAAACGCGGCACCGGCGGCGGCGGGTTCCGGCTGATTTATGCCGAGTTCCTCAAGGAGGCGGCATCCCTCGTGCCGCAGATACCGGCTCTCGGGCTGCCTGAGCTGATGCGCGAGGCGGCACGGGCATGGAGTGATCTCGCCCGGGCATTAAAGGGGGCGTCGGAGCGCGAGGTCTTCGATGCCGGAGAGGTCCGCACAAGGCTCGAGAAGGTGCTCGCGCTGGAGTCGCGGTATCATGAGAGCGCGCTGCGGCTTGCCGTATAACGCGGGATGGATTGAAGGCGACGTGATGAATGCGAAGCGGAGCGGCCACCCGCCGTGGCCTGCGCGCCGGCAGGGCATCCCCGGCATTCGGCCCCGGTGAAATGCCCGGGCAGGGCCTTGAACTGCGGACAGTGTTCGAAGACCGGCCAGAACTTTTTGAAGCGTTCGGCGTAACCGTCGAACGAGCCCAGGAGCTCCCTCAGCTTTTCGCCGTGGAACCTGATCTCGCCCTCGGCGTACGCCATGCACTTTCCGCGGTTGAGCCCGCAGGGCGCGAGCCGTTTGAGCATGTCCTCGTGCTTCATGACACCCCTCCTTATCGGTACCCTATTCCTTTACAAACTCCATCGCCACGAACGGGACCGTCAGCGTGAAGCCGGTCCCCTCTTCGCATTTCGCGTTGATCCGCGTCTCGATGTCGGCGAATATACGCTGCCGCGCCTCGGCGGGGACGCAGCTCTTCCAGCCGTCGAGAAAGGCCAGGCGGATGAAGAAGTGTTTGAGCATCGCCGTGCCGTCGGCGAAACGGTAATCGAAGCCGTCCGCGATCGACCTCTTCCGCGCGAAGCGGTTCTCCCCGAAGAGCCTTTCGATAAGCGCGATGGGCGGCCTTTTCGCGCGTATATGCTCGTCGATGACCGGCAGGTATTCCGCCATTCCGTGCGCGCGCAGGCTTTCCCGGTACACGTCGTAGAACTCGATCATCGTCGCGTCGAGGTTCATGGTCATGACGAATTGACAGCCGGGCCGGGCCACGCGCGCGCATTCGCGAAGCACCGCCGGGAGGTCGGGTACGTTGTTGAGGCCGTTGTTGCTGACGATAAGGTCGACCGAGGCGTCGCCGAGCGGCAGGCTTTCGGCCGCGCCTTCGATGAGCCTGATGTTCGTTATGCCGCAGTGCGCGGCCTTGAGGCGTGCCCTGTTCGCGGCGGCGCCCCACGGGTCCACGCCGTACACCGTGCACGAGGGCCCCAGCCTCATGGCGAGCTCGAGCATCGGGAAGCCGGTGCCGAAACCGATGTCGAGGGCGGTCATTCCTTTTCGGTACTCGACGAGCTCGAGAAGGCGCCTGCCGAATGGCGCCGACCAGAGCGGCACCTCGTCGCAGCAGGAGACGAGGATTTCGTCGTTGAAGTCGATGCCGGGTTCGATGTCGCTCATTGTACGGGTTCCGTGATCGGCGGTATCCATGATAACGGCCGGTGTTAAGCAAGAAGCAACAGGCTTATCGCCATGACCGCCATCCCGGCGATTAAACCGCCGATGGCGATATGATGTTTACCGTATTCCTCGGCGGTGGGCAACAGTTCGTCAAGGGAAATATAAACCATGATGCCCGCCACCCCGGCGAAGACCACTCCGAACACGATATCGTTGAAAAAGGCCCGCAGTATGAAATATCCCACCAGCGCTCCGACCGGTTCCGCAAGACCTGAAAGCAAGGACAGCCAGAACGCCTTCGTTTTGCTTTTTGTCGAATAGTAAATCGGAACCGATACGACCATTCCCTCGGGGATGTTATGAATCGCGATCGCGACGGCGATACTGACGCCCAGGGCGGGATCGCTCAGGGCCCCCATGAACGTGGCCAGACCCTCCGGAAAATTATGAATGCCGATTGCGAGCGCCGAGAACAGGCCCATTCTCAGCAGTCTTCTGTCGTTCCTTGCGCTTTTGTACGCATCCTCGTTTATATTCCCGATTTCGTGGGGGTTTTCGACCGACGGTACCATTTTATCGATCAGGGCGATGAGCGCCACTCCGGAGAAAAAAGCGATAACCGTCACATAATAGCCCGTTTTTTCGCCAAGGACCCCGCTCAACGAATACCTTGCCTTGACAAATATTTCGACAAAAGAAACATAAATCATCACACCCGCGGAAAATCCCAGCGAACCGCATAAAAAATTCGGATTGTACTTCTTTGAAAAAAAAGCCATCACGCTGCCGATACCGGTGGACAGGCCGGCGAAAACGGTCAGTCCAAACGCGAACAGTATGTTTTCGGTGTTCATTGTGCCTCCTGGCGGGCCCTGATCGCGCTCATGCCGTCGGGTTTCGCCGTTGTGGGGCGGTCACCGTTTGGCCCCGCCATCACATGTCTGCCTTTTACCCGCAATATCCTCCATCCGGCTTTCTGGAACAGTTTCAGCATTTCTTTTCCGGACAGCGGCATGGGCGCCCCGACGACGCAATGATATAACCAATTATGGCCGGCATGTCGATCTGAGTCAAGCGATCCCCTCTACGCACTATCGACGGTCGAGGCCACATCGGGTATTCCGCCCTCAGATATCCGGAAACTCCGGCTTCTTTCTTTCGAGGAAGGCCGACACGCCGTGGAAGCACTCGCCCGAGACGATGAGCGAAACCGCGCTCCCGGCCTCCTCGGCGAGCGAGGCGTCGTAGGCGACGTTTCGGCTGTTGCGGATGAGCGCGAGCGCGTGGCGGACGGCCCGCGGGCCGTTGTCGGCGATGAGCGCTGCCATGCCGAGGGCCTCGTTGAGCGCGGCGCCGGGTTCACAGACGCGGTTGACCAGGCCCATGGCGAGCGCCTCGTCGGCGCCGACCTCGCGTGCCGTGAGGACGAGGTCTGCGGCGCGCGAGGCGCCCACGAGGCGCGCCAGGGCCGCACCCCCGCCCCAGTCGGGCATGAGGCCGAGTTTCGCCTCCGAGAAGCAGACGACGGCCGTTTTCACCATGACGCGCAGATCGCAGCGCACCGAAAGCTCCGCGCCGCCGCCGAAGGCGCTGCCGTTGAGCGCCGCGATGATCGGCACCGGCAACGACACGAAGGCGTCGACGGCGCGCCTGATGTGCGCGATGGCCTCGCGCGCGGGAGTTTCGTCCTTGGTGGTGACGGAATCGACTATGCGCCGTACCATGGGGTTGTCGGGCCGCACGTCGAAGCCCGCGCTGAAGGAGCGGTCCCCGGTGCCGGTGACGACGATCGCGCGCGGCAATGAGGCGGCGAGCTCCTCGGCGCGTTTTTGCAGCAAATCGAACATCACGTCGTTGAAGGCGTGCAGGCGGTCGGGCCTGTCGAGCGTGACGAGCGCCACCCGCCCTTTCCGCTCGAGACGAATGTTTGCGTCTGCCATGTCCGTGTACCTCCCGCTTAATGACTCAACGCATCGCGCGCGACGCGCGTATTCATCACGTCAATGCCGTTTTACGTTATGCGCCTTATTTCAGAGCGACCACGGTGCGCCCGCGGTGCGTTCCGGCCTTCATTGCCGTAAATCTTTCCTCGAGCCCGCCGAGCGTGGTTTCCGAGGCCATGTCGGAAAGCCAGGGGAACTTCCACGCGCCCGCGAGCAGGCCCCAGACCTCGCGCCGCAGGTCCATGGGGCAGTTCTGCGAATCGATGCCGAAGAGCGAGACTCCGCGCAGAATGAACGGATAGACCGTGACGGGAAGCTCGGGCACGATGTTCCCGCAGCAGGTGGCCGCGCCGCCGGCAACGACCGACTTGAGGCCGTAGGCCAGCACCGGGCCCCCGATGGTGTCGACACATCCCGCATAACGCTCTTTGAAAAGCGGCCGCGCGGGCGCATCGACCGCCTCGGCCGGATCGAGTATGGCGGAGGCGCCGCACTTTTTGAGCAGGTCGTCGGCGCCGGCGCTCCCCTGAAGCGCGACGACCGAAAAGCCGAGGTGGGAAAGGATGGAAAGCGCCATGCTCCCCACGCCTCCCGCGGCGCCGGTTACGAGAATATCGCCGCGGCCCGGAGAAACCCCCCAGCCGAGCAGCCGGCTCACCGAAAGCCCCGCCGTGAGGCCCGCGGTGCCGTAGACCATGGCCTCGCGAAGCGACAGCCCCGAAGGCCGGGGCAGCGCCCACGCCGAGGGCACCCGGATGTAGCGGCCGAAGCCTCCGGAGGTGTTCATGCCCAGGTCGTAGCTGGTGACGATGACCTCATCGCCGGGCCTGAACGCGCCGTCGTCGCACGCCACCACGACGCCCGCCGCGTCGATGCCCGGCGTGTGCGGATACTTTTTTGTGACGCCGCGGTTTCCCGTGGCCGAGAGCATGTCCTTGTAGTTGAGCGATGAGTAGCGGACCTCCACCAGCAGCTCGCCCGCCGGTAGCTGGTCCGTTGTACGCTCCTCGATGCCGCGCCCAAACGCGTCGTCGGCGCCCTCGCGCACCACCAGGGCCTTGAATTTCTTCGGTTCCATGATTCCTCCTTCCATCTTTAACTTCGCTTTGGACCTCGCGCGCCGGACGCCGCGCGAGGCCTGCCGCCGGCGGGTTTTACGCCCGCCGGTTTCGCTGTTTTCCGCGCGGCTTTTTCGCGGCCGCGCCGCCGTCGCGTCGTACTTGGCGCAGGGTCTGTATCAGCGACCGTATGGACGCGTTCAGATTGCGGCGGGAATGATTGAGATTGAACATGACGCAGGCCCCCATGAGACCCGAGAAGACGATCTCGGTTATGCGGGCCGTATCGGCCGCCGGGTCGACCTGGCCGGCGGTTTTGCCTTCGTCGAGGTTGCGCCTTATCATGCGTCTGAGCCGTACGAAGCCCTCGTTGACCTCCGCGGCGAGATCGGGGCTCTGCCCGGCGAGCTCCACGGCGAAGGTCATGAAGACGCAGCCGCCGGGGAAGGTGTGCGCGTCGGCCAGGTAGCGGTCGCGGTAGTTTTCCAGGAGCTTCTGGAGCCGGTCGATCGGGTGCATGTCGTCATCCAGCCCGGCAAGGTTTTTTTCGCGCCATATCTTCCGGGCGCGCGAGAGGGCCGTGGTGAAGAGCTCTTCCTTGGTTTTGAAATGGTTATAGAAGCCGCCCTTGGAGGTGCCGGCCGCGGTGATGATATCGGTCGTGGAGGTGTTGATATAACCCTTTACGGAGAAGAGCTTGAGGGATTCGTCGATAATGCGGTCTTTGAGGGTCATGCGCGCTCCCGGGGGCCGGCGCCTGTTCGACAGACCGACCGGTCTGTCTGGACAGTAGCCCGCGGGGCTGGGGGGTGTCAAGCAGGATATGCGCTTCGCGCGGTTTTTCTTTTTCCTCTTCAGTGCGCCGATGGCACGGCGGGGCTTTTCATTGTGTGTTATTTCTTTTTTCTTTCCCCGGTGGTTAGGGGCGCATCGCTTACTTAACGCGCGAGGCGGCTCAGACCGCTTTGACGGTATCTGGCGACATACTCTTTCCAATATCTTTCTTTCTAATTTTGTGCTGAATGATTCATGTTTGCCTCCATGTTTTTAAAGGCATTATATTTCAAGGCCGTACGCAAGGGAAGACGTGGGAAAATTGACGCTTACATTATAACAAATGAAGCTATAATTGTTAAATATTCTTTCACCCTACTCAAGGGTTACAAAAATCGCAATATTGCGGGTTTTCAACCTGTTTTTTAAAAGGAAATTCTTTTCCCATTTGGAAATTGCATATCTGGCAACGATAAATATGTTTGAGTGTTGACCTTGTGGGCAAACCACACATTTCGCAGGGCAAACCTTTTACTGCATCCTCAACTCCAAAGCCGGGAGTGCTGCAATTTGGGCAAAACGATTTAATTTTATTGACGAGCTTTATCGCTGCCTGCTCTATAATTTTCATACGGGTAGGGTTGAACATTGCCCGCATATCTGTCTCAATATAGGCTGTGCCATCTTCATTTTTTATTACATGATAGTTTTTAGTTAGTTCTTCAATCGTCCCGCTTTCTTTTATTATGCCTGTGTAGTTATTTTTGCCTTTCTTTAAAATAATTCCGTGCGAAGGAAATCCAATTTTGTTGGCAAATTCAATAAGTTCATCTTCAGATTTTATATCCTTTCCATCGAAATTTGTGTTTAAGCTTAGTTCCCTTTCAATAATTTCAATACCGTTTTCTTTATCCATCAGCATAACAAGTTCATCGTTTGCGTGTGCAAAAAACATGGCAGGATGAGCACCAAAAGAGCCTTCATTTGCTATGGCCACATTTATTCCGCTTGCATCAATGGCCATTCGGCATTTTTTTCGCAAAGTAGTAAAGGGGTCATCTTCCCTTTCCACTTCTCCCGAGAATGTCCCCAGCTTATCCGTATCCAAATCTTTTGGTACAACGCAAATCAGCCCCAGCTCATTTTCAAAAATTGGGGCGATTACTTCCTCTTTCTTGTGCTTGGTTGCGATAACCGCTTTTCTTCCACTAAAAAAATCCATGCTACGTTTTCAATTTTTTTGATTTTTCAATTACTTGCTCTTTTAGTTCCTGTTTGTATTGTATGATCTTATCCCGAATTGTGTCATCTTTTGCTGACACAATTTGAGCCGCAAGAATTCCTGCATTTTTTGCTCCGTTAAGTGATACTGTTGCAACCGGTACTCCGCCTGGCATCTGCAAAATGGATAGAACAGAATCCCAACCGTCAATGGAATTGCTCGATTTTATTGGCACACCAATTATAGGTAATGGCGATATAGCCGCAACCATTCCGGGCAAATGTGCTGCACCACCTGCTCCCGCAATTATTGCCAAAATACCTCGCTTGTGTGCATTTGATGCAAATTCATATAGTTTCTCGGGTGTACGGTGCGCCGAAACTATATCAATTTCATATCCGATTCCAAATATGTCTAGCATTTCAGCCGCCTGTTTCATTACGGGTAAATCAGAATCTGAACCCATTACAATGCTTATTAACTTTCTTTCCATGATTTTACCTTTATCAACTGTTTGACTTTTTCTGCCTTTTTTAACGCACACTCTAACGATGATGATAAAATGGTTACATGTTCCATTTTTCGGTAAGGTTTGGTTGTTTTTTTTCCATACAAATGAATCTTAACTCCTTCAATAGCCATACTCTTTGATAAGCCTTCAGGGCGGTCACAAAAACCGAAATTTTTTAAGTCTATATTTTGCCATATTCTAAATTTTCCGATGCGAAAAACATCATAGCATGAAAATATCTAACAGTTCCCTGAAAAACCAAGCTATATTGCTAAAAAATATGCTGAGAATTCGCCACTTTCTCCGTATTTTATCTTACAAGTGCATTTTTACCTGAATCTGAATGCTTTTCGTCGACAAACAGCGCTTGTTGCACCCTATATCGCCCCAGTTTACCCTTGAGCTGCCGGGATATTTCGAATCCGCAATAGATTGTAAACGCTTACTGCAAATTATAAAAGATACTCGATCCGATCCAGTCCGCGAAAGTGAGGCCGTCGCATAATTGAAAACGCTTTGAGCCGACCGAATATTTCTTCAACGCGCTTCCTTTTCCTGAGTTCATTGCAAAAATCATCATTATCATAGTGCTTGTCATCTCCGCAAACCTTTCTATTTCATCAAACAATCCGCGCTGTTTCATAATCCACACCTTTTTGTGATTGATTTCCGTGGATTATGGCTGAACGTTTCTCCTTGTCAATTAATTCATGGGAATCTTTAATTTTTAGAGGTTCCCTATCTTTCTTTCGAATTTTGTGCTGAATGATTCATGCTTGCCTCCATGTTTTTGGAGGCATTATATTTCAATTTCCCCACGCAAGGGAAGACGTGGGGAAATTGACGCTTACGTATCACCTCTCTTATTCCTCCTGAAAAAAGCATGATTTTTATCTTGACAATATAGTAATAATTCTAATAATAATTACTAATATGAAACTCAAACGCAAAAGGAGCAGACAGCGCGAAAGAATACTCGAACTGATACAGGCGAGCGTGAATCACCCGACCGCGCAGGCTATCCATGAAATACTGAAAAAAGAAATTAAATCTCTCAGCATGGGGACAGTGTACAGGAACATCCGTATATTGATGGAACAGGGACTGATAGCGAGCCGGAATTTTGGCGACGGCGTCGAACATCTTGACCCGATCACCCAGAGTCATTATCATTTTATATGTAACAGGTGCAAATCCGTCAGCGATTTCACCATGCCGTTCCAGGAATCCATAAACAAGAAAGCCCAAAAAATATCGAAGAACACCATAACGGGCCATACGATCCAGTTTTACGGTATTTGTAAAAAATGCAAAAACCAGAAAAAGGAGGACACTGATGAGCGAGATGGATAGAGAGAGCAAACACCCGGTGGCGGGTAAAACCGGGCCCCCCGGCTCCGCCAGGGGCACGTCGAACAGGGACTGGTGGCCCAACCAGCTGAACCTTAAAATGCTCCACCAGAACTCTCCGATGGTCGACCCGATGGGAGGAAGGTTCAACTACGCCGAAGAGTTCAAGAAGATCGACCTGGCCGCCCTTAAAAAGGACCTGTACGCGCTGATGACCGATTCGCGGGACTGGTGGCCGGCCGACTACGGCCACTACGGCGGTCTCATGATCCGCATGGCCTGGCACAGCGCCGGCACCTACCGCATGGGCGACGGCCGCGGCGGCGCGGGATCGGGCACCCAGCGCTTCGCGCCCCTCAACAGCTGGCCCGACAACGTGAACCTGGACAAGGCGCGCCGACTCCTCTGGCCGATAAAGCGGAAATACGGCCGTAAGATTTCCTGGGCCGACCTCATGATTTTGGCCGGCAACGTCGCGCTGGAGTCCATGGGGTTCAAGACCTTCGGCTTCGCCGGCGGACGCGAGGACATCTGGGAGCCCGAAGAGGACGTCTACTGGGGCTCGGAAGAGGAATGGCTGGCCACCAGCGACAAGAAGGGCAGCCGCTACAGCGGCGAGCGCGACCTGGAGAATCCCCTGGCCGCTGTGCAGATGGGTCTTATCTACGTGAACCCGGAAGGACCCGACGGCCAACCCATACCTGTCGAATCAGCCCGTGATGTCCGCCAGACTTTCGCCCGCATGGCCATGAACGACGAAGAGACCGTTGCGCTGATCGCCGGCGGGCACACCTTCGGCAAGGCGCACGGCGCCGGAGACCCGAAGCACGTGGGTCCCGAGCCCGAAGCCGCTCCAATCGAAGAGCAGGGCCTGGGCTGGAAGAGCGGCTACCGCAGCGGCAAGGGGGATGACACCATCGGCAGCGGCATCGAGGGCGCATGGAAACCGAATCCCACCAGATGGGACATGGGATATCTTAAGGTCCTGTTCAAATACGAGTGGGAGCTTCTCAAAAGCCCGGCAGGGGCCTACATATGGCTGGCGAAAAATGTGGATGATGAGGATATGGTGGAGGGCGCCCACGACAAGTCGAAAAAGTACCGTCCCATGATGACCACGGCCGACCTCGCGCTCAAGTTTGATCCCGCGTACGAGAAAATCGCCCGACGCTATCTGGCGAATCCAAAAGAATTCGCCGACGCCTTCGCCCGCGCCTGGTTCAAACTGACCCACCGCGACATGGGCCCCCGCTCGCGCTACCTGGGCCCCGAGGTCCCGGCTGAGGAGCTGATCTGGCAGGACCCGGTGCCTGCCGTCGACCATAAGCTCGTCGAAGCGAAGGACATCGAAGACCTCAAGGGCAGAATCCTCGCCTCGGGCCTTTCGGTTTCGGAACTGGTTTCCGCCGCATGGGCCTCGGCGTCCACCTTCAGGGGATCCGACAAGCGCGGCGGCGCCAACGGGGCGCGTGTTCGTCTGGCTCCGCAGAAGGACTGGGAGGCCAATCAGCCCGCACGGCTCGCGAAGGTACTCGCGGCCCTCGAGGAGATCGGGAAGAAGTTCAACGGCGAACAGAAAGGCGGAAAGAAAGTGTCCCTGGCCGACATGATCGTACTGGGTGGGTGCGCCGGCGTCGAAAAAGCGGCAAAGGACGCCGGCCATAAAGTAACCGTGCCCTTCACTCCCGGACGCACCGACGCGACCGCCGAACAGACAGACGCGGCCTCGTTCTCCGTTCTCGAGCCTAAGGCCGACGGGTTCCGCAACTACCTGAAAAGCAAATACGCCGTCCCGGCGGAGGAACTGCTGCTCGACCGGGCGCAATTACTGACCCTTACCGCACCGGAGATGACGGTACTTGTAGGCGGAATGCGCGTTCTGAACGCCAACCACGGGCAGACGAAGCACGGCGTGTTCACCGACAGGCCGGAGACCCTTACCAACGACTTCTTCGTGAACCTGCTCGACATGGGTACCGAGTGGAAGGCCACCTCCGATGAAAACGTGTTCGAAGGGTACGATCGCGCGACGGGTAAGCTCAAATGGACCGGCACCCGGGCGGACCTAATTTTCGGGTCAAACTCACAGCTTCGGGCCATCGCCGAAGTCTACGGGAGCGACGACGCGAAGGAAAAGTTCGCGACTGATTTCATCGCGGCCTGGAACAAGGTGATGAACGCCGACCGTTTCGACATAGCCCGCCCGTAGCGGGGGACCCGGTAACGCAGATCTCCCGCGCGGAAGATCGCGAGGGAGGTCTGCGGCGAGGACGGCCTGCCGGAGGACACCTGGATATCGCCCCGCCTGTTGATGGAGGATATGGCAAGGCACGGGGAGATACTTGAGGCAATCGTCCGGTATTGCGCCCTGGAAAAAAACGGCACGCTTACCGCGTCCGGGCGCCGGAAACACGCGTATATGAAGATGCGGCTCCTCCAGGACAAGATAGAATCCATACGTATGTTCCGCAGGGAGCTTTCGTCGCCGGGATACGACGAAGCGACGCTCGAAACGCTGGACAGGGAATTAAACGGCGAAATAGAGTCGCTCGAGGCGGTCATTCGGCGATATGACAAGTCGCGCTGACACCGCGGCAAAATGACGGCATAGACAGCCTGGTACAGGAGGATGGGATGCGCGTATTGTATCGGATTTAGTTCCTGCTTCTGATAACGGCAGCCGCGGGCTGCGGCGCCGGAAAATACGGCGACATGAAAAAGCTCATGGAGGAGATCAACAGGAACAACCTGGAATTCATCACCGAGATCAGCATGGAAAAGGGCCCCGGAGACGTGGTAAGAGCGATAAACGCGTACGGGGACAAGATGAGGCCATTGACGGCAAGACTGAAAGAGCTGAACGCGAAATACCCGGAGCTGTTCGGAATGGAAGAACCGCCCGATGAGCTGAAAAGCATTATTGAGAAAAACAATGCTACCTCCCTGCGCCTGCAGGAAACGGTGGCTCCCGTTTACAAAAAATACGAATCGACACCCGATGTACGCTCGGCGCTTGATAATTTCGTACTGGGCATTGAAGGCATCGAGTAACTGTTACGAAAATAAATGCTAATGCCCTCCCCCCCCCCTGCCCCTCTCCCAAATTTTGTTTGGGGAAGGGAGAGGGGGAGTTACAACCAGATCTACTTAAAAAAGATTCCATGCTTTTGCTTCACAGAAGGCGGATTCTTCCTGAGCTTATGCATAAATGGTGATTTTGCAAAAGGTATCAAGTGTAATAGTTAAGATAATATCTGACATTGCCTTTTAATAATTAAAGGAGATGTCAGATTATGAGAATGCAGGACAGCGTGATAAAACCTAAACTCGGATTGTTGAGGCTGGCGCAGGAGATTGGGAATGTGTTGGCAGGCACGCCACAGGTAAATTCCGAAACGTGGAGACCAAAGGACGTTAGACAGCAAGCAAAGTGTAATTTATAGAGGTTCCCTATAATTTTATTTCTTGTAATTTATAGCCGAGTAGTTACGTTGTGGCAATTGAAATGCCGACGCATATTGAAGTGAAACATATCGATCCGTTTAAAATCTTTTATGAAAGAGGAAGTAAATCATTATGAATTGCCCGGTATGCAGTATTGCCTTGACCATGTCGGAACGCCAGGGTGTGGAAATCGATTTCTGCTCAAAATGCCGCGGCGTCTGGCTGGACCGGGGCGAGCTTGATAAAATTATCGAACGCGCTTCGTCGGAAATGGCGCCACCACTCCGACAGGCTTCTCAAGAAGAAAGGCGCGAACATCACCATAAAAGGAAGAAATCTTTTCTGCATGAGATTTTTGATTAACCTGTAAAGGAGAATTCGATGGAAAAATCAATGCGAACAGGCTGGATCGTCACACTGGCCGGAACCGGTATCAATCTTGCTTTGGGTATTCTTTACGCCTGGAGCGTTATCAAAAACGGCATCCCTGATTCATGGGGATGGACGAATGCCGATAAGGCCCTGCCGTATTCGGTGGCTGCGTTTTGCTTTGCACTGGCGATGGTTCCGGCAGGACGGCTGCAGGATAAAATCGGTCCCAAAAAAGTGGCCGCCATCGGAGGAATCCTGGTAGGCGCCGGATGCATTTTTACGGCTTTTTCCGGATCTTCCTTGCTTGGCTTCGTGATCGGCTTCGGAATTATGGTCGGAATGGGCATTGGCTTCGGCTATGCTTCGGCGACGCCCCCGGCGGTCAAATGGTTTCCACCGGAGAAAACAGGTTTGATTGCCGGAATCGTGGTCGCCGGCTTTGGACTCGCGTCTGTTTATATTGCTCCGCTTGCATCGGTTCTTTTAGAAGCGTTCCAGACGACAAACGTAAGCGCGTCCGGCATGCAGATCATTGAAAAAGGCGTTTCCAATACCATGCTGGTATTCGGCATTTCTTTTTTGATTGTAGTCGTCGGATTATCGCAACTTCTTAAAAATCCGCCCGCCGGATACGTAGCGCCCTCAACCCAGGCAAGCACCGGCGCAACCGCCCAGAAGAAAAATGAAATGACATGGAAACAAATGATTTCCACAGGTCAATTCTGGATTATGTGGCTGATGTATTTCGGGGCGGCGGGGGCCGGCCTGATGTTCATCAGCGTTGCCGCCGACCTCGGCAAGAAATCCCTGGGCGAACTGGCTTTCATTGCAGTGGCCGTTCTGGCGGTCGGCAATGCATGCGGCCGGATTCTTGCGGGCAGCGTTTCCGATAAAATCGGTCGGCAGTCGACATTGTTTATTGTTTTTATATTCCAGGCAGTCGTCGTGTTGCTGCTCTCTTTTGCGGCGGCAGGAGCTTCCTGGGGCGCTTTATGGCTGCCGATATTGCTCCTGGTTATTCTCATCGGCGCAAACTATGGGGCAAATCTGTCTATTTTCCCGGCTCTCACGAAAGACTATTTCGGAATGAAAAACTTCGGTCTGAATTACGGTCTGATATTCACATCCTGGGGAGCCGCCGGCCTTGCCATGCCCTGGATAAACGGCCTTGTAAGAGATATGGGGAAACCCCATCTCTCTTACTGGATCATTATAGCCACCCTGGTGGCAGGCGCTTGCCTGACGTTTGTCAGCAAAGGGCTCGCCAATAAAGATAGCGGATGGAATATGAAAAGCAACCATACTCACGCTTCCGATCTTCTGACGCGGTGATCAGCTTCGGCGTTTTTCATATCGCCGGCGATTTCCAAATGGAACCACCGGTGCAAAAGTCGTTAGTCGGCATCGTGTGGATATGGAATGATCAAATGTTTCAAATCATTTTTCGGGTTGGGATTATGAGGCAAGGCCGTCTTGCCTCATAATCCCGGTCAACCTGATGGACAGGGATGGATTAGTTTAAAACCGGGCAATCTGGAAACACAACGCACGCAAAATGCGTTTTTCTACAGGCTCGTCAGCCATGCGGTCAGGAAAAAGGTTCAACGTGAAGATTCCCCGTTGTATGAGTACCCAGCATCCCGATAATGCGTCGTTGCCATTCTTCGCGTCCTCTTCGGTTCTCTCCGGGGAGGACGAAATCCGCGAGGCCTACTACGCATTCTCGCACCTGGGATGCGACGAGCAGATGTGGGACGTCGAAGGCAAAGAAATCGACACATACGTCGTCAAGAAGCTGCTGTCCTTCTATCCCGAGTACTTTCACAATCACACCATTGGCAAGGACCTGCGCATCACGTTGCGCGCTCCGAATCCTACCGTGGAGACAGCCGAAGCCAAGATTCTGCTCGAGGTCCTCGAGAGCATCCCCAGGTCATTTGACACTGCTCGTCTTTTCTATGGATGCGACACCCCACCCATCTTTGAGGTCATCTTGCCAATGACGACTTCAGCGCGCTGCATCGACCGAATCTACCGCTATTATGCCGACCACATTATCGCGCGCCAGAAGGTACGATTCCGCAATAACGACATCACAATCGCTGAATGGATTGGGGACTTCCTGCCGACCGAGATTCAGGTCATCCCGCTTTTTGAAGACGTGCCGACAATGCTCAAAGCGGACGAAATCGTCGCGGAGTATCTGAGCGACAAGCGAATCACGGATCAGCGTGTTTTTCTCGCACGGTCCGATACGGCTATGAATTACGGACTCGTTTCAGCTGCGCTTGCCAATAAAATCGCTCTTGCGCGTCTGGATGCGCTCTCGAACCGCATCGGCGTGCGTCTCCATCCGATTATAGGCATGGGGTCCGCTCCCTTCCGCGGAGGTCTATCACCACAGACTGCGGTGAGGGTCGGCACTGAGTACCCGAGCGTAGTCACCTTCACAATTCAATCTGCTTTCAAGTTCGACCATCCGGTCGACAAGGTTCATACGGCCTGCGAGTACCTGAAGACACGGCGAATCGAACCCGCAGATCCCATCGACGTTGAGCGCGCCCTATCGATTATCGACCGCTATAGCGCAGCGTATAGAGCCCTCATTCCCGCGCTCGCGCCTCTGATCAACAATATCGCCAAGTACGTCCCAAAGCGTCGTGCTCGCAAACTGCACACCGGCTTATTCGGGTACGCGCGGGAGCTTGAAGGAGTGGCGCTCCCGCGTGCGATTTCATTCACCTGTTCACTCTACTCGCTCGGGCTCCCCCCGGAGCTCCTCGCGTTCGAATCGTTATCTGCGGAAGACTTCGCCTTCCTAAAGGAAACGTATCCATCATTCTGCGCCAAGATCAGTGAAACTCTGCCGTACGTTGACCCTTCCGGACCTCTAATGACTGATGCCCTCAGAGACGCCCTCGCCGCGTTCGGCTTTGACATCGCTCCGCATCCGGAGAATCTGGCAATCGTGCGCGCAATCCGTGAAGCTCTTGCGCGTGGGGATTCGGCTGCTGTCAGCGATCTCGTACTGAGAGCTGCTCTATTGCGCCGATTCTTGGGCTAGTGAAAACCGTCATGATTTCAGATACGGGTTTCGCGAGCTAACAATGAAATTGATTTTCCCCGCTTCGATCGCATGTGATCTCGCTATCGTTATACATAAAAGAGGGTTACAGCGCAGAAAGGTGTAAAAAACTTTTGGAACATAAACATCATAGAGTTTACACACACATCGCTTAACAGTTTCCCGAAAAATTCACTTAAATTATAGAAATTAATCGCCCAAACAGCCAACTTGAACAAATGGATTTCAATTTTCTTTATCGATGGTTTATCGGATTAAAAACGGATGATACGATCTGGGATGAGACAGTATTCTCAAAGAACCGTGATCGACTGTTAAAGGGGGAGATTGCTGACAAGTTATTTGAG
>DATIKU010000037.1 GCA_035477215.1 Spirochaetota bacterium
AACATGACCACATCTTTCAGATCATCCGCGAAACGATTTCGAAGAAGCGAATTCAATTCTCCGAGCATGGTATTTTTATCTATTTCCATGGCGATTCCACCCCATCGACCCGCTACAATCCGACCGAATTAATGATACCCGTGTCGTTCGTTCGCGTCAAGCGCGAAACGGGGGGGCCGCGCTGGACGGAGAAATGTATATAACCCCCATCCAGATAGCCGAGGTACGCGCCGGCATGAAAGACAGGGAACGCCGGAAGACCGAAGAACTCCTCGACGCGTTTCCGGTCCAGGAGATTGACGCGGCCGTGGGCGCCGGTGCGGGCGATATCCTCCGGCGCTACGCCCCCTCGCACGGGGTCACCCTGGCGGACGCCCTCATCGCCGGCACCGCGATGCGTCACCGCATGAAATTGTGGACGCTGAACAGAAATCATTATCCCGGCATGGGGGACGATGATTTTATCGATTGAGGAGGCGCACAAACGTTTGCGGGCCTCCTTACGCACACCCGTCAAGAACGCGGACAATCCGCGCCTTCACGCCTCATCGAACGCTTTTATGAATTCCTCACGGGAAATTCCCGCCTGAGTGCAAATCATTCTTAATGTAGAGCCTTTAATCGTGGAATGGTTGGGCATCGTCAGCGGTGTTTTTGATCCATCCGGGTTGTTCCTGCACATTGAAATATGCTCCCTCTCGCGAACCATCTCGAATCCGAGATGCCGAAGGGCCTTTACTACCCTGGTTTTAGAAGCGTCTACGGGGAATTTTGGCATCAGCCATTGATGGATATTTCGGCCACGAACGCTTCGAGCACGGGAAAATCGGCATCGAAAGCCTGCGCGCCAAATGATTCGATATGAAACCTGATCGCGGACTTAACGTCGGCAAGAGCGTCTTCGTAGGAATCGCCCTCTCCGACAATGATCCCCTTTAAACCGATCGGATAGGCGATAAATCCATCGGGATGTTTCTCTATGATTATCTTGTAGTGTGTATCCATATTTAGAACCGAACCTCCACTTATTTATCTGATAAGCTTTACATCAGCGGGCGAACATGTCAATGGGAAATCATTGGATTCTATTTTCATGACGCTTCCGATCCGCCGGCACACATCGATCCGGTTGAATTAATACTACCCGCCAGACGCACCCCCGTCAAGCGTAAACCGCTCCTTTAAAAAATCCCTTGACACAAATGAGCCTTTGTCGTATTATCGCCGTCAGTTGTATCCGACGACGCGAAAATCTTTTCGCGGTGCCGGTACAAAAAGGATTGACAGGCGCAAATTCACCGTTACAGTGGGTACATGGAGACACTCCGTTCGAACGCAGTTCGCCGCGGCTTCATGCTTCAACCATGTATATTATCCGTTCCGGGGGGCGGGAAAACCGTCCGGAGGGAATAATATAAGTTTTTTGGAAGGCGGCGCTTCGATACATTCCTCGCGATCCGCCTCCTTCCAGATACATACGAAACGACCGCCTCCGGGTGGTTACAACAAAAGAGGTTTTAAATTTTATTAGGAGGATTTACGCATGAAGAAATTGTATGTAGTTCTTCTGGCCCTTGCCCTTGCCGTCAGCTTCGGCACGGCCGCGATGGCGAAAGACGGCCTCAGCGCCGGTATCGGTTTCGGCGCGAAATTCGACCCGAATGGTCTTGGTGGAACTGTCCTTAAAGATGGTCTTGAGCGCCAGGGATCGACATTTGATGTTATTTTGGCCGAAAATGCTCTCACGGTTATGGATAACAAGGGAATGATTAAAGATCTCGAAGCTAACGGAGCAATGACGGCAATGGACATTGCTCTTAATGCCCGCTATGACTTCCTCGGCAAGCTCTTCGCCCGCGTTGGATTCAATTATAATTTTAAAGTCATGGGTGGTGATACATCGTGGAAGTACAGCAACACGTCTGGTATTGTTGCTTGGGACAATGGAGTAACAGCAGTTGGAGCTGCAAACGCTAAGGCTTCCCAGGTGTGGGATTATGCCGCATGGGCAATCCCTGTAACAATTGGCCTGAATCTCCCGATAGCCGATGGCAAGTTCAATGCCTATGCCGGTGTTGGCTTTACCTACGCATCAGCTACATGGAGCGTTGAAGTTAAGCAACCCGCTGGCATCCTTGGTGTGATGGGTGCAGCCAATGCAACACTTACTGCTGGCCAGATAGGTGCCTTACAGCTCAATCCCGCTGTTAAAGAGAAGGTCGAATTTGATTATTCAGGCCTTGGATTCAACTTCCTCATTGGCTTCGATGCCGAGGTCGCGGAGAATATTTCCGTATTCATCGAACTCGAAAACCAGTATGTTGCCGGAATGTCTGATGCCCAGAAGATCAAATCCGCGAGCGCCATAACTGCCCTTGGAACCGACCAGATCGCATACCCGGTCGTTCCCGGTGGCCAGATCGTTCGTTTTGGCGCGAAGTATTTTATCGGAACGCCTTGGATGTAATTTATATTGCATAGTTTAAAAAAAGCGGGGAGCGATCCCCGCTTTTTTTATTTCATAATATTTATGGATGGATTCCCCCGAAGGCGCGCAAACGTTTGCGCGCCTTCGGGGGAATCCATAAAACGATTGCAAAAACGGCCACCGCATTGTATGCGGTATATTTCGATCACCGGTCGCGCGATTTCAGCACTCCGAGGCTGTTCCATGAAAAATACCGCTCGTAATGTTTTCACCATCGCGCTCATCATACTCGCGACGGCCACGTCACCCCTGTTCGCCGAATCTGTCTTCCTTAAAGACGGCTCGATTGTCGAGGGTACTGTCACTACCGAGACATCGGAATCACTGACCATCACCACGCCGAACAAGTTGAAAACCGAAATACCCCGGACCGAAATACTTCGGGTACTGACCGACAATGACTATAAAAAACCATCCACCATCCGCAAAAAGGACGGGACCGAAATAACAGCACACGTGGTTGAAGAGCGGACGGATGCTTTTATCGTCAGGATGACGCTCTCGTCACCGAACGAAATAGCAATATCAAAACAGGACATTCATGAATTCGTCGGGAAACAGCCGACAGTGACGATTAAAACCAGCGGCCCGCGCGTCTACACCCCAAAAGAGGCGGCACAGACATCCATAATCCCCATCCGAAGCGGCAGTCTTCTTGTGAAGAAGGATTATTTGGGAATAACGCTGGTATTCGCGAAAACGGGGGCGCTGGTGTTTCCGCTTGCGCTGATCGGCGGCGGGGCCATGGGCTCTATGGGCAGCGATGGATCAACAGGCAGTTCATCAAGCAGCTCCAATTCGCTGGAGGATGAAACCACTAAAAAGATCGTCTTTATATCATTCGGCGCCTGGGTACTCCTCACCGCCACCGATATGATCTACTCGTACTACCGGGTAAAAAGCTTCAACGAGCGGGCGGCCTCGGAAACGAAAGCCGGGGCCTCGTTCGGCTTTTCGGTCATGCCGCTCGTTTGCTCCGGCACTCCGGAGCCCGGCGAACGGCGCGCGTGTGGCCGCGTCGAGGGCGTGGCCGCCATGGCGGTGATGCGGTTTTGACGATTTCCCCCCCGAAGGCGCGGATTCGAATCCGCGCCTTCGGGGGGCACGCGCCTTCACGGAAAATCCACCCACACGCTCCCGTCGCACCCATGACGTTCGCGTTGCCGCGCGATATACGCGAGGTGGTTCCGCAGATCGTCCATGTCGCGGATTATGTGATCGTGGAATGATTTTTGCCATCGAAACGGCGGATGGGGTATATTTTTTTCTTGATTCTATATAAATCATCGTTACCTTTGAAACAGGAGAACCCAGCATGAACAGCGTCAGAAAAATATACAAAGAAATATCGCAACTCCCCGGCGCGGACAAAAAAGCCCTGCTTATGCGTCTTGTAAACGATTTGCGCTCAGATGAAACTGAAAGGGCCCATTCAATTTTTGAAATCAAGGGTGTTGGAATCGACATCTGGAAAGGCATGGATGCCCAGGAATACGTCTCGAGCGAACGAGATTCATGGACCTGAATACCATCATTCATAACCACCGGAGAATAATGATCGACACCGCGCCGATCATTTATTTTATCGAGGAAAACCCCGCATACGGTCCGTTCATGGAAAGCATGATAGTGGCCGCGACCGATAAAGAGTGCGTTCTCATGACGTCGGTTATAACCCTTGTGGAAGTACTCACGCACCCTCTGCGCATGAACAAGCTCGATATCGCGGAGAAGTATCGCACCGTCCTTGTGGATTCTAAGAATATTATTATGTATCCCATCGATACGCTCGTTGCCGAACGCGCGGCCGAATTACGGGCACGGCATCAACTTAAAACACCCGATGCCCTCCAAATCGCGGTTTCGCTTGAAAACAACGCTACGTTGTTTATCACCAATGACAACCATATAAAAAAGGTGGAAGATATCGAGGTAATCGTGTTAAGCGAGTTTTTGTGAATCGGCACCGGTGAATCCGCGCCTTTCGGGATTAAAGAACACGGAGGAGTAACTCATGCGGAGGATTCTCATCGTTATCGAAAAAGCCGGCGACAACTACTCGGCCTTCGCTCCCGACCTCCCTGGCTGCGTTGCTACCGGAGACACCGTCGAAGAAGCCGAAATAAACATGCACCAGGCCGTTGAAATGCACATAGAGGGACTGAAACAAGACCGTCTTCCCATCCCGCCCGCCTCGGCCATTGGGGAATATATCGTCGTGCCGGTATGATGGCGCCTTCGGGGGGCACACACGAATTCACCGCAACACCACCCCCAGCGCCTCCTCCATCGCCATGGCCGTGCGCGCAAGGTCCTCGTCGGAATGCGCCGTGGAGAGAAAACCCACCTCGTAGCCCGACGGCGAAAGGTACACGCCGCGGGCGAGCATCTCGCCGTGGAAGCGGCCGAAGGCCTTCATGTCGCAGGCGCGCACCTGGTCGACCGTGGTGATGGAGCGCCGGTCGGTGAAGTAGAGCGCGAAGATCGAGCCCATCTGGAGCGCGAGGAGTTTCCCCGCGTATTTTTCGGCAAGCGGCGAGAGGAGCGCACGGAAGGTTTCGGCCTTTTTGTCGAGCAGCCTGTAGGCGTCGATTTTTTCGAGCCTGGCGAGCGTGGCGATGCCGGCGCGCATGGCGAGCGGATTGCCCGAGAGCGTGCCCGCCTGGTACACGGGCCCGTCGGGGGCGACCTTCGCCATAATCTCCTTCGACGCGCCGTAAGCACCCACCGGAAGCCCGCCGCCGATTATCTTGCCGAGCGTGGTGATGTCGGCGCGCACGTCGAAGTATTCCTGCGCGCCGCCGCGCGCCAGGCGGAAGCCCGTTATGACCTCGTCGAAGATGAGGAGCGCGCTGTACGTATCGCAGAGCGCGCGCACCGCGTGCAGGTAATTTTTACGCTTACGGTCCACGCGCCCGATCGCACCGGCGGCCCTGTCGTCCCTAACGGCGTACTCATGGCTTTCATACGGCGGGATGAGCCCGTAATTGCAGGGGACCGGCTCCATGATCACCGCGGCGACCGAGCCCGCGTGTTTTTTAAGCGCGTCCTCCAGGCGGTCGAGGTCGTTGTACGGCACCACGACCGTGTCGCGCGCGTTGTCGGCCGTCACGCCGGCCGAGTCGGGCGTGCCGAAGGTCGCCAGGCCCGAGCCCCCGGCAACCAGCAGGTGGTCGGCGTGACCGTGGTAACAGCCGTCGCACTTGATTATCTTGTCGCGTCCCGTGTATCCGCGCGCCAGCCGCACCGCGCTCATCACCGCCTCGGTGCCCGAGCTCACGAAACGGACTTTCTCTATCGAGGAAAAACGCGCCACGACCATCTCCGCGAGCTCGACTTCGTGGCGGTTGGGCGTGCCGAAGCTGGTGCCGCTGTGCGCCGCGTCCACTACGGCGGCGACGACATCCCCGTCGGCATGGCCCAGAATGAGCGGCCCCCACGACATGCAGTAATCGATATAGTCGTTGCCGTCCTCGTCGAAAACGTGCGCGCCCGCGCCTTTTTTCATAAACAGCGGATTTCCGCCGACGGATTTGAACGCGCGCACCGGCGAGCTCACGCCCCCGGGCATCAGTTCGCACGCGCGTTTGTACAGGGAAACGGATTTTTCGATTTTCATGGTTACCGATTGTCGATTCAAGATTTAAGATTTAAAGATTAAAAGACGTATTGCGTAACTGACATCAATGCCATCGCGAGGTGGCCGCCGGCCGACGTGGCGATCTCGAAAGACAACAGGTTTTATTAAAAAAACCAAAAGCTTTACGAGATTGCCACTCCCCGATACGGCCGGGGCTCGCAATGTACTTGGCAAAGCAACAACTCTAAAGATTTCCCGCATGGCGCATTCCTGGCGAACCGGGGCTCGGAATGAATGATGAACTTGCCCGTTCAACTTTACAGCGCCACTCGTGAATCACCGTACCGGTACCGCGCCGGCAGTTCAAGCAATAAATGTGGTCGCGGCACTGGGCACACCGCGCCATCAGGGACCGCGGCCGCAAAGCGAACAGAACGAGATTGAGCTGGGCGTTGATTTTGCACTTGCATCTGGGGCAGTTATAGGGTTAAATCCGCATGATGGCAATAGCAGGTACAATCTTGAATTTTTAACCCCGGAGATATCGCCCGATGAAGAGATACCCGCTCCTTCTGACAGCAGCGCTCATCATTACCGGAGCCGGCGGTCCGGTATTATCGTCCGATAAAATCACCGTAGCGATCGTCAGCGCGCAATCGAAGGCCGTCGAGACCGGCACAATGGAGAGCGCGGAGAAGGCCTTCCGCACCGTTTTCGCCGCGGATGAAGGAATAAGGCTCGTCGATACCGCGGCGCTCGAAAACGCCGCGGGGCGGCTTGTCCGCGAGGAACGCGATCCGTCTTCGAAGCTTGCGGGGCTGCTGCGCGGTACGGGCGCGGAGAAGGTCGTGCTCTTTACACTGGAAGCCCATGACGGGCGGCATACGGCCTCCGCGCGCGTACTTGACATGGCGTCTTCCTCGATCGAGTACCACAGCGGGGAGACGGCCGGCTCATTTACCGGGGCCGCCGACGCCGCGGCGATACTGGCCGGGCGCGTCGCGCTGCACCTCGCCGGGCGGCTGGACTGGATCGCGGCCCTTACGGCCGGCGACGGCGAACAGGCCGAAGGTGTGCGCCTCTCGTGGGCCTCGGCGAAACCGGCCGAAGGCGAGCGGTATGTCGTATACCGGTCGCCGCGCCGGGACGGCGATTTCACCCGTATTGCCGAGGTCGCGGTCACGGAGTTTCTGGATGCGGGCGCGCTTCCCGGCATGCGGTACTGGTATCGGGTGCGGGGCTCGTACGCGCAAACGCTTACCGATCATAGCGAGGCACAGGCCGGCCACCGGAAGGCCGCGCTGCCCGCGGGCCTGGATATCGACCGGGTGCTGAAGCAGAAAACGGCCGCGCCGCCGCGTTATGCAAGCGACGCCGAGCGCGAAAAGGCCGCTCGCGACGAGGAGATGCTGAAACCGCTGTACCGCCACCCGGTGAAACTCAACCTCATCCTGTTAGTCGCCAGAAACTATATCAAGCGGGGCGACGTGATGGTGCTGCGCGGATTCGACGGCTATACGGCAGACGCCGCCAGCGCCGCGATCGAGTTCACCGGGCCGGGCGAGGCATACAGCGTCGAATTCCGCTCGAAGCGGCTTTTCCGCTTCCGGGAGAAGGCCGGCGACGAGCTCTTCGAGCGCCTGCTCGGCAACTCGCTCTTCTACTGCGTTCCCGCCGGAGAACGCGAGAGGGAGCTGCCGGACGGCACGGTCGTGTTCGTGCCGCGCCTGGAGGCGATCGCCGTCTCGATGCAATACCACAAAAACGACCGCAACTGGCGCGAAAGGACCATCATGTTCGACACGGACGTAAAGGAATTACGGGAAAAAATGGAGAAGGCCGGACAGGGCGGCACGTGGTAAAATTGTTGAACCATTTCGGAGTTCACGATAAACTGCGGATCAGGCGGATGAAAAGATACACCCGGAAGGAGACTGGATGGCGGGCAAAAACATACCGATAGAATCGACGCAAAAAATCCGCGGCGTCTACGTGGCGCGCCAGCCGATCTTCGACAGAAGCCTGAAGCTTTACGCCTACGAACTGCTTTTCCGCTCGGGCTTCAGCGAATTCTACGACCAGTCCGACGGCGACCTCGCCTCGTCGAAAACCATCATGAACAGCTTCCTCCTGCTGGGACTCGACTCCCTCACCGGCGGCAGGATGGCCTTCGTCAACTTCACCCGCAACCTCATCCTGGGGGAGGTCGCGACGATATTCCCGCGCGAAAAGCTCGCCGTGGAGATTCTCGAAACGATCACTCCCGACGACGAGGTCATCGCCGCGTGCAGACGGCTCAAGAAGGCCGGGTACACGATCGTACTGGACGATTTCATTTTCAAGCCCGAACTGCAGCGCTTCGTCGACATGGCCGACATCATCAAGCTGGACTTCCGGATATCGGGCGTACGGGAGCGCCAAGAACTCATCAGCCGGCTCGGACACGGGAAGATACGGTTCCTCGCGGAGAAGGTCGAGACCCGGAAGGAGTTCGACGGGGCCTTCGCGATGGGTTTTACCTATTTCCAGGGATATTTTTTCGCGCGTCCCGAGATCGTCTCCGGCAAGGACGTCCCCGGCTACAAGCTGAACTATCTGCAGATACTCAGGGAGGTCCATAAGATCGACGCCGATTTCGGCGAACTCGAGGACATCATCAAGCACGACGTTTCCATCACCTATAAACTGCTGCGATTCATCAATTCGGCGGCATTCGGCTTCGCGACGAAGATCCAGTCCATAAAGCAGGCGATCAGCCTGCTCGGGCTCAAGGAATTCAGGAAATGGGTGTCGCTGATCGCCCTCAGCAGCATGGGCGATGACAAGCCCGAGGAACTGGTGCTCGCGTCCATGAGCAGGGCGCGCTTCTGCGAGCTCATCGCGCCGAAGATCGGCATGAAGGAAAAATCCTCGGACCTCTTCCTGACCGGAATGTTTTCGATGATCGACGCGTTCATCGACCAGCCCATGGAGGATATCCTGAACGACCTTCCGCTGTCTGAGGGTATCAAAACGGCGCTCCTCGGCGGCGAGAACGTTTACCGCACCGCCCTCGAGACGGCGATCTCCTTCGAAAGGGGCGACTGGGATTCGCTTGGCCCCCTGAAAGAGAGGCTGGGACTGGGCGAGGACGAGTTTCCCCCGATTTTTCACTCTTCAATCGAATGGGCGTCGCGAATTTTCATCGAATAGCCCGTAAAGAGCCACTTTGCGACAACTTTACATGGAAAAACACCACGCGGGTGATAGATTGCCATGTAGTCCGGGCGAGCAGCCCTCACTTGGGCCGCGCTCCCGTTTGCAGAGCTTATACACCCAGATGATGGCTATGGAGAAACAGAATAAAAAGCCGGCGGAATTTCGCGAGGACGCCGGAAGCGATTTGGCGGCGCCAACCGCCGGCGCGAGCCGGTCGGTGCTCCTCATGGACGACGAGGAGAGCATTTTACGCGTAACCGGAAGGATGCTCGAATTGCTCGGCTACGCGGTTTCCTGCGCCAGGCACGGTATGGAGGCCGTCGAACTCTTCGCCGACGCGCTGGAGAAAGGCTCCCCCTTCGACGCCGTGATCATGGACCTCACCATAAGGGGAGGCCTGGGAGGCAAGAGCACTGTCATCGCCCTGCGCCAGATAATGCCCGACGTAAGGGTCATCGTTTCGAGCGGTTACTCGAACGATCCCATTATGTCCAATTACCGCGAATACGGTTTCAGCAACATCCTTTTCAAACCGTACCGGATCGAGGACCTCGGGCATACGCTCTCGCAAACACTCGGTGCCGATGTCCCGCGTCCCTTAATAGACGTGTCTGACGCGCGCTGATCCGCCTCCCTTTTACCGCTTTATATCGAGCAGCTTCAACTCCTCGTCGGTAAAAACCTTGTCGGCGTCTATAATAATGATCAGTTTCTCATGGTCCTCGGCGATGCCGCTTATATAATCGGTTTCTATATTCACACTGAAGTGCACGGTGTCCTGAATGTTATCGCCGCGGAGGCTCACCACATCGGACACCGAATCGACAATGATGCCGATAAGCCTGGTCTTTACCTGCACCACCATGATGACGTTCATCTTGTCATAGGGCTTTTCGGGAAGGCCGAACTTCAGGCGCAGGTCGATCAGGGGTATCACCATGCCGCGGAGGTTGATGACCCCCTTCATGAATTTCATTGAATGCGGCACGTGCGTGATCTTCTGCATGCCCACTATCTCCTGGGCCTTCAGCACCTCGATCCCGTATATCGCGTCGGCCAGGCTGAAGGTTATGTACTGCATCTCCTCGACACGTTCGCTCCGTGCGCCGGTCCCGGTTGTTTGCATATGCCCTCTCCTAAAAAAATATCGTGCTTCCTTCCTCTCGCTCCGCTCCCTCGCGCATTTCGTCCAGAAACGAGAGCAGCATCATCCTCTTGTAATCGCCTTCCTCGCCGGCGTCGGCGACGCTGCGTTTAATCCATTCCGTATCGCCCCCGAAGACGGCGCGGTCCTCTTCAAAACCCGACGATGGATCCCGCAGAAGTTCCCGAACGTCCCGCACGATATCGCCCAGGGTGCGCCTTGTGATGCGCAGCAGGGCGGACCGCTCCTCCTGCTGGCCTATGAATTCGATGAAGTGGCCGCTTTTCTCCCCGATCTGTTCAAGCACCTTCCGGTAATTGCTGCGCGATTCGGCGACGCTTGCGGCGACCCTGGCGATCGATTCGATTCCCTCGCGGAGGCGCCGCTCCTCCATGTCGAAGCTTTCACGGTATTTTTCCATGTCGGCCTGCATCGCTTCCATTATTCCGCCGTGAAGGCTGTTGAGGCCGTCGACGATACGCTTGATCTCCTTGGGCAGCGAGCTCACTTCGGAGAGTGTGCCTTCCAGCGCGCTCCGCAGACGGTGGTGACGGGCGAGCTCGATGCGCGTGATCATGGTGATGATCTCGAACCGGCGGGCGACGGCACCTATCTGATCGAAGAAAAGCCCGAACCCGAATACGATTGAAAGCACGCGCCCGGCCTGATCGTAGAGTCCCCGCCTGCCGCCTATTATCTTTTCTATTTCGTCGATATAACGCTTCCTTGTTTTCTCCATGCTGTCGTAAATATCGTCCATCCCCTTGAGGCTCTGAGGGATCGTAAGGCTGTCTCCTTCGCCGCCGTAGTCCGCACCCTCAATTATCTTCCGTATACCGGAGAAACCCGCGGCCGCCTGTTCCATTATAAGATCGAGATGACGCGTGATGCTGCCGATTTTTTCGCGGATCATCACCAGGGCCATGTTCGTAAGCCGGGCGCTTCCCGCGCTCTCGCGGGCCGCGCGAAGGTAGCGGTCGTACCCCGAAGCCATCTCCTCCGTAAGGTAAATGATTTTTTCAATATCCTGCCTCAGTACGTCCTCCATGCTCAGGTGGTCGATGACGCCGCGTATCGAATCGTCCACTCCGTCCATCGAGGCGACCATCTGTATCACGTCGCCGGCCGCTTTCTCGAGCCCGCCCGCAATCCGGTTGAAAACGCTTCCGCTCTCGGCACCGAACCGTGAAAGATACTTTTCATACGCCCCGGCCTGTTCGCTCCTGGCGGCACCGAAATCGCTGAATGCGTCGTTGAGGTCTTTGATCAGCCCGGCGAACCTCGTTGATATCTCGTTCGCGTCGCGGGAGAGGTTTCCCATCTCGTACGAGATCCTCGCCAGCGCCTCTCCCTCTGCGCCGGTTTTCTTGGAGATGATCATCGTGTTCACCGAGTGAATTTCAATGGCCTCGATGATATCGATAATCTCCTCCACTCTCCGGGGTATCTCGAAGCTGCGTTCGATACCCGCCATCACATTGTCACTTATTGACTCATTTCCGCGCAGTATCTCCAGTGAGCGGGCGATTACACTTTCCATCTCCCGCTTTTGTGTGTTGACCACCTTCCGGATAAACGTATCCTCTTCGCCTTCTTCCCCGATGGCGTAAAAATATTTTATATGGGGAAACACCACCGACCTGAAATCGCGAAGCCTCAGGGCCGCGCGTATCAGGAATTCACGCGTAACGCCGAGTATGTTCTTCGCGTTGTCGCGCAGATGAAGGAACTCCGCGCTGACCGCGTCTATGATGTCACCGACCGGGCGGACACCCGCGGGAGGCCCTTCCTTAAGGTTGTTGGCGATCACGGGTGCCATCCTTTATGCCCTCATTATCGCTTCTGGAATTTTCTCGAGGGGCAGCACCTGTTCGGCCCCGCCGCGCTTTATCGCTTCTTTCGGCATGCCGAAAACCACGCAGCTCTTTTCGTCCTGGGCGATGGTATGCGCGCCCGCGTTACGCATCTCGAGCATTCCCGCCGCCCCATCGTCGCCCATGCCGGTCATGATGATGCCCAGCGTATTTGCCCCAGCGTTCTTAGCGGCCGAGCGAAACAACACGTCGACCGAGGGACGGTGGCGGCTCACCAGCGGGCCGTCGTTTACCGTCACGTAATACTCGTCGTCCCTGCGGTTTAGCAGCACGTGGTGCCCGCCCGGGGCTATAAGCGCCTGGCCCAGGCGGACCATATCGCCGTGCGCGGCCTCCTTTACCTCTATCGCGCAGATTTCATCCAGGCGCTCCGAGAAGGCCTGCGTGAACCCTTCGGGCATATGCTGTACGATCACGATACCCGGTGACTGTTTCGGAAGCGCCGTCAGCACATATTCGATGGCCTGCGTCCCGCCGGTCGAGGCCCCGATGGCCACCACGCGGTCTTTCGTGCGCGAGATGGTCCTTCCGTCCCATGGAGTCAGGACGCTGTCGGCGGTCAGCTTGGGCTTGATCTTTATGTCGGCGCCCGGCCGTACCGGCATTTTCGCAACCTTCGCCTGCGCTGCCGACTTGACCGCATCGGTCAGCATGGTTACCGAGTCGTATAGAAATTTCTTGAGCTCGAGCGACGGCTTGGAAAGCACATCCACGGCGCCGGCGGCCATGGCCTGCATGGCCGTCTTTCCGTGCGCGGTGAATATGATCACCGGCGTGGGACGCCGGGCCATTATTTCCTGCAAAAAGGTTATGCCGTCCTTGCGGGGCATCTCGACGTCGAGAATGATGACGTCCGGCCACTCCCGGTTGAAATGGTTTTCGGCGAACACCGGGTCCGACGAGGCGCCGATAACGTTTATCTCCGGGTCCGAACTCAGTATCTCGGTAAGCGCCTGTCTCAGGAGCGCCGAGTCGTCGACGATGTGGACCCTTATTCCTCCCTTTTTACCCATACGTTACCGCTCCAGAGATCGAATATTATGTTATGCGGCCGCGTTCCGCCTATCCGCGCCCTGCGAATATGGAAACCGTGCCTCTGCAGAAGCCCCTCTCCCGCCGTTACGTTCTTCGCGCCGATATCGAGCCTTCTGCCCTCGATATCGGGGAACATGTTCGCGCCTCCGAACATCTTGACATGGTACTCGCCCGGCGTTGTGCCCGCCTGGCGTATTTCCTTTAGAACAAGCTCCACGGCGTCGCTGCCATAGCGCGGGTCAAGCCCGCTCTTCGAAGGCTCATTTTTATGTGACAGGATGTAATGGCACATCCCGCCGATACGTTTTTTCGGGTGCCACAGGCAAAGAGCGACACAGGATCCCAGCACGGTCCGTATGCGGGTATAGGCATCGCTCCAGTACAACTCGCCCGGCTGAAGAAATATCTCGAGCACGTAATCGGGGGCGGGAGGCAACTTCATGGTTTTCGGTAAACCGACGGCGCCTCTTTTACGTACTTTCCCTCCGATTCGACCAGGCTCTCCGTGTGTCCGATCATAAGATACCCGCCCTGTTTTATCAACGGATAAATTCGCCCAAGCACCTCCCTTCTCGTGGCGTTATTGAAATAGATCATGACGTTTCTTAAAAACACCGCGTCGAACTGTCCGATCGGGGGAAGCGCCCTGTTGAGGTTGATGGTCCTGAAATCAATACCGCATTGAAGGGCCTTGTCGATCATAAGCCTGCCCTCCTGGGACCGCACCCCCCGCATGCAGTACTTTTTACGGAAGGCCTCGGGTATATCCTTGATGCTCTCGATCGGGTAAACGCCCCTGCTCGCCTTTCTGACGACATCGTCATTGGCGTCCGACCCGAGCACTTCCCACGGGCGCCCCGCGAGGGCATTGTCCAGCACCATCGCGATACTGTACGCCTCCTCTCCCGTGGAGCAGGCCGCGCTCCAGGCCCTGAACGTGCCGCCGTCATTGCGGGCGGGCAACACCCTCCCGGAAAGGAACGCGAAATGGTCCGCCTCCCTGAAAAAATGCGTTTCGTTGGTTGTCAGCAGGTTTAATAAAACGCGGAGCTCATCGTCGTTTCCGGTATTATGCGCCATCTCGAGATAGTCCGCGTAGTTCGAAAGCCGGTAGTGGCGCAGCCGTTTCATCAGTCTGCCGGCGACCAGCGATTTTTTCTCGTCGGACAGATGTATACCCATCTCCCGGTACAACAGGTCTCTGAAACGCGCGAACTCCGCGTTGCTCAAGGGGCGCCACCCGGGCACCGACGATTCTGAAAGAGGAATCAGTCCGTTCATCGCATCGCACCTTCTCCTGTCGCTGACGCGGCGATCATGCGCCGCCCGCCGCCCCCGACGTCGCTTTCGCCCGGACGGGAACATCTCCCTCGGCCTGTATATCCGCAATGTCGAGCACACGGTCGAGATTGAGCAATATGACAAACCTGCCGTGGGTCTTCCCTATTCCCTGTATAAACTCGGTGCGGATTTTCGCCCCGAAGCCCGGCGTCTGTTCGGTGTTTGCGGGCTTAATGTCGACCACCTCGCGCAGCGCGTCGATGAGGAGCCCCATCGGGATGCGCTCCTCCTGGTGCTCGATCTCGACCACCACTATGCACGACAGCCTTGTGATGGTGCTCTGATACCCGTAGAACCTCGCCGAGAGGTCGATGATCGGCACAACGCTGCCCCGGAGGTTCAGCACGCCGCGCACCGCCGGCGGCGCTATCGGCACGCGTGTCACCTGATCGTACTCGATGATCTCCTTTACGTTGACGATATCGACACCGTATTTCTCGCTCCCGATCAGGAAGGTCAGATACTTGCGCGCATTATCCGCCATATTCATCTCATCCATGTTTCACCTCACGCTATCGCGCCTTCTTTCTCGACGATCGACTCGATCTTCATGATCATCCTGGGGACGTCGATGATATAGGCCACCCCGCCGGTACCCATTATCGTGGATCCGCTCAGCCAGTGCATGCCGCTGAATACCTTTCCCATGGGTTTGATGACCGTCTGGAATTTTCCGACCAGCTTGTCGACCACAAGCCCCGCTTTTCTTCGCGCGTACTCAACGACTATCACGTTGCCGCGCGCCGGGGGCTCCCCCTCCTCCCTGAAAAATTCCCGAAGGCTGAGGAACGGCAGGACCGATCCGCGGAGGTTCATGAAACTTCCACCCTTCATCCCCTCGAAATCCTCCCTGACGAATTCAACGCACTCCACCACCGTGTCGAGCGGAACGACATAGGTGAGCTCCCCGACCCTGAACATGAATCCGTCGATAATCGCGATCGTAAGCGGAAGCTGTATCCTCACCGTGGTCCCCGCACCGTCCCCACTCTCCACCTCTACCACGCCCCTCAGAGACTCTATATTTCGCTTAACGACGTCCATTCCGACCCCGCGCCCTGAAATATTGGTGACATTCTCCGCGGTTGAAAATCCCGGTTTGAAAATGAGTTGCAGCATTTCGTTTTCAGACAGATGCTGCCCGGCGGTTATAAGCCCTCTCTCTACCGCCCTCGCCCTGATCCGCTCGCGGTTGAGACCGCCCCCATCGTCGCTGACCTCGATCACGATGCTTCCGGTTTCGTGGTAGGCGTGCAGGCGTATGACGCCGCGTGGCGGACGCCCCTGCGAGCGACGGACCTCGGGCGGCGCTATGCCATGGTCGATAGCGTTGCGAACGAGGTGCATGAGCGGATCGCTTATCTTCTCGGTAATGGTCTTGTCGAGCTCGGCGTCCGCTCCGCTGATCGCCAGGTCGATCTCCTTGCCCTGTTCGCGGCCGAGGTCGCGTACCACGCGCTCGAACTTGCGGAAGGTCTCGCCGATCTGCACCATCCTCATGTTCATGGCGCCCTCGCGGATCTCCTCGATCAGGCGCGACATGCGGTCCGCCGACTCCATAAGCTCGCCGTCGCCGTTCTGCGCGGCAAGCTGCTTTACGTTTTCGCCCGCGGTGACGAGCTCGCCGACGAAATTGATCAGCTGGTCGAGCCGCTCGCCGTCTATCCTCATGGAGCGCTTGTTCTTTTCCTCCATGGCGCGGTTCTGTTTCTGTTTCTCGAGCGCCGCCTCGACTACTTCCCTTGAAGCGATCTTCTGCTCCACAATTATCTCCCCGATACGGAGAGGCTCCTTCTCTTCGACCGCCGCCCCGCTCTGAATGGCCAGCACCGCGGCGAGCTCGCTTTTTGTGATGGTGCCGCTCTGCGTCAGTATCTCGCCGATGTTCATCGGATTTTCCGGAAGGTCCTGAATGAGTTTTTTATACAGATCGATGCCGCTTTTCGGCGGGATGATCCGTATCTGGCAGTCATCGCGCACAAACTCGAACGCGCTTTCGATGGTCTCCTTTGTGGTTTCCGCGTTCAGGTCTATCTCGAAACCGAGGTAGCACTGCTCCGGATCCATCAAGTCGATGGGCGGCATGCCATCGATCACCGTGACGAGGTTAACGACCTCCCCCATGCCGCGCAGATAATTAATGAAAGGGAAAGGATCCAGCCCGTTTCGGTAAACACTCCTGTTGAACCGAAGCGAGATGTGCCAGTTGACGTTCCCCTCCCGGCCGTTTCCTGCCGCCGCTTCAGCCGCTTCCTTTCGCTTCATTTCATCGACGGAAGTATCCGCCGTTTTCGCGTCGAGGGTATAGCGTCCAAGCCGTGCGATGAGAGCCGCGCCCCGTTTCTCCGTTTCCCCGTCGAGCGGGTCGTCGGCTCCCTGCTGGTGGAGATCGAGGAGCGCCGTTATGTGGTCGTGGCACGCAAGAAGCGCCGCGGAGAGCTCGACATCGAGAGCCACCTCCTTCTTTCTGACGCGGTCCAGTACGTTTTCGGCGACGTGCGTAAAGCTTTCGACCGATCTCACGCCGAACATGCCGGACGAACCCTTGATGGTGTGAACCGCCCGGAAGAGCGCGTTGACCAGCTCTTCGTCCTCCGGGGCCTTCTCGATCTCGAGGAGCAGGTACTCCATCTCGGCGAGCATCTCCCTCGATTCGGTAAAGTAGGTCTGTTTCATACTATCAAGATTCATAGCCTCCCCCCAATGCGAGTCCCAATTAAACCCGATACCGCCATGCGGCCGCCGCGCCGCATGGCCCCGGCGCGCGACGCGCTAAAACTTCTCATAGTCGTCATGCTCCACGTCGCCCTCATGCGCGGCATGGGCCTTCGCTTGAGGGGCAGCGGCCTGTTTTTTCACCGTTTTTCCCGTGTGAAGGGCCGGTCGAAGCGCCGCCCCCCTGGTTGCCTTTCGACCGTCGTCGATCTTGAAAAACTCGATGGTGTCCTGCAGCTGTTTGGACTGCGCGAAGAGCGACTCGGCGCTCGCCGCCATCTCCTCGGACGCCCCGGCGTTCTGCTGAATCACCTGGTCGAGCTGCTGTATCGCCCTGTTGATCTGCTCGGCGCCGACAAACTGCTCCTTCGACGCCGCGTTGATGTCCTGAACGAGGTCCGCCGTCTTCTGAATGTCCGGCACAAGCTTCGCGAGGAGCTCGCCCGCCCGTTCGGCCACGCGCACGCTCGTTCCCGAGATCTTGGTGATCTCCGCCGCGGCCTCCTGGCTGCGCTCGGCGAGCTTCCGTACCTCGGTCGCCACCACGGCGAAGCCCTTGCCATGCTCGCCCGCACGCGCCGCCTCTATCGTCGCGTTCAGCGCGAGTAGATTGGTCTGATATGCGATGTCCTCGATGATCGTGATCTTCGAGGCTATCTCCTGCATCGCGCGCACCGCCTCCGTCACCGCCGCTCCTCCCTCCTTCGCGTCAGAGGCCGCCTTCGTCGCAATGCCCTCCGTGGCCTGTGCGTTTTCAAGGTTCTGCCGGATGTTCGCGCTCATCTCTTCTATGCTCGATGAAACCTCCTCGGCCGCCGCGGCCTGCTCGGTCGCGCCGCTTGACATCTGCTGCGCCGTCGACTGGAACTCGTTCGAGCTCGACGCAACGCTGTCGGACGCGCCCTTGACGTCGACGACCACCCCGGTCAATGCCTCCACCATCTTGCGCAGCGCCTGCATCAGGCGGTCCCGCTCGGATCGCACCTTGACATCCACGTCGAGACTCCCTCCGGCGATCGCCTCGGACACGTCGGCGACCTCGTTCATGGAATTTCGAAGCCGGTCGAAGCGTTCATTCGCGATCGCGGCCTTTCCGGGGAATTTCCTGAGCACCGGTTCGAAATTGCCCTCGGCGTACGATTTCAGGATATCGAGCATGGCCAGAATGGCCTCTACGTGGAACTTCGTCGTACCCACGAAGCCCCCTGCCATCACGCGATAGACGCCCGAGAATTTTGAGGGATCAAGGGAGTAATCTATCTCTCCCATCTTGTGCTGATCGTCCATTTTTTTCATTTCGGCGACGAAATCGTTAAGGCTCTCGATGAGCATGTTAATGTTGTTTTTAATCTCATTGAAGTCGCCGTTGTATGAATCGGTTATCTTCGCCGGGATATCCCCCTTTGATATCCGGTCCACGTATTCGGCCGCCACGTTCAGCGGTCCGATGACCGCGTCAAGCGTCGCGTTCACCCCGATAACGATGGGCCTGAATTCGAAATTAATCTTTTCGGGATCGGCCCTGGTATCGAGCTTGCCGCCTGCGGCCGCGTCGGTCAGGCGCTTCGTTTCGGAGAGCAGGGTTAAAAGGATCCGGGCGATATTTTTATACAGGAACAGGCCGAGTCCGAGCGCTATGGCGACCGCCAGCACGCAAATCAGGAGGGTTACAATGGCCGAATTACGAGCCAGTTCGCCGTTGTTAGTCGCCCTTTCCATCGCTTCTTTCACCTTGTTTTGAAAGAGTTTTTCCAGCAGGGGTAGAAGTTTCGCGCCCTGGCCCCCCGCCTCGCCGAGCACCCGTACCGCGTCGTCTCGGTTGTTGTCCCTTACGAATCCGAGGAGCTCGTCGCGAACCTGGGCGTATTTGATGATCTCGGTCTTGAACTCGACAACAATCTCCCTGTCTCCGGCCGCAATAACGATGGACTCGTATTTCTCCAGCGCGGCCTCCCATTTTTTATCCTCCTCGGCTATGTCCGCCAGGCGCTGGCTGACGTCGCGATTGAGGAGGAATTTTTCGTAGATCGCCTCCATTACGAGTATCTCCATGGCGAGCACGTGCGCCTCCAATTTGGAAACTGATTCCAGGCCGACGACATTCTCATCATACATTGCCTGCCCCGCACTACTGATGCGCAGGATGTTGCTGATTCCGATCGCCCCGACCAGCACGGCAATCACCGTGAGCACGAGGAATCCCGAAATGATCTTCGTACCCAGTTTCATGTTTTTAAGCATCTGTCCCTCCTCGGTAAGCTTTTTATTCAGTATAAAATCGTCATTTTGTTTCCTGGTACCCCTTATGCGTTGCGGGATGCGCGATTCCCCGCGCCGCGGCGAATATTTTCGAGCGATCGGCACAGAACCGACTGCGCGCCGACCGTTATCGGTCTGTCGTGCCCGGAGTAGATGGTCTCGACCCTAAGCGCGCAGACGCGCTCCATGACCGCGGTGAATTCGGGGGTATAGGACCCCTCCGACGAGTGGATATTCACCGGAGTGTCACCGGAAAAGAGCACGCGTTCGGCTTCGCAATAAAGGAATACCGAGTCGTTGGAATGGCCGGCAATATGGATCACCTCAAATTCCGCGTCTCCCATCCTAAGCCTCTGTCCGTTCTCCAGCAGCCTGTCCACTCCGTCGACAGGTGAAAACGCGTACACAACCGGGTCGAAGCGCTCCTTGATATCCCGCAATCCCGCCCCGTGGTCGAAATGATTATGCGTGATCACGACCTGCTGGATCTTTTTTTTACCGACACCGGTCGAAACGTTTTCGATCTCGTCGACGATATACCCGTCCTGTCCGATATCCACCAGCGTGTTGACGTCGGCAAGGGTGTTCCACGACCCCAGCACCAGATAGGCGTTGCACGAATAAAGGTCCGGATTGCTTTTAAGCTGGATGACCTTCACTGTCTTCCCTCGATTTTTCTGTGTATCTGCCCGTCGGACACGACCTGCTCGAACAAATGTGCCGCTTCCTCCGGCATCTTCTGCGTTTGCTCGGTGACGAACAGACCCCCGGGCGCAAGCGCCCGATGGAACATCCGTATGACCTCCACGCGCTCGGCCGGCAGGAAATGGAGAAGTACGTTCTTGCAGATGATAAGGCTGAAGTCGTCCCCGACCGGCTCGAGTGAAAGGAGATCGTGGCGCTGGAAATTCACGCACTTTTTAGTATTCTCCTCAATCCGGAAAAAACCCGGGCGGCCATTCGGCTGGAAATATTTTTTAAAGATGTCCTCCGGTATGCGCGACAGCGGCTCCTCGGGATAGATTCCTTCGGCGATAATTTTATCAAAGCCGCCGCTCTCATCGATATCGCTGGCGATGATCGAAACATTCCTGAAGCCGAACCGGCCCATGCCCTCGGCGAGCAGGATCGCAAGCGAGTACGGCTCGGGCCCCATGGCGCATCCGGCGTCCCATATCCTCACCCTGCTCCGTCCCGAGGCGTATGGGACCAGGTGCTTGACCGCCAGCTCCAGCACGTGCATGTCCCTGAAAAAATACGTAAAAGCCATCTCCGTCGCCTATGCCTGTCTCCTCGATTTAAGCCCGTACCTGAACGCGTAATTGTTCCGTTGCGAAGCCGGGACCTTGATCTTGTCCCCGAAAAATCCGATCGCGCCGTAAAGGTCGAACACCCTGAGCACCGCGGGGCTGTGCCCGACGAGCGATAGGGACTTCCCGCTTTTAACCGCCTCGCGTTTGAGCGCCACGAATAACTGGAAACCGGCCGTGTCCATCTCGCTGACGTCCGAAAGATCGACTTCCATTGATCGCACCGATTTCAACTGTTTCAGCAGCTGTTCTTTCAACGGGGACACGGTGTAGATGCCCGCCTCTCCCTCGACGCTGACGGCGACGTGATTGTTTCTTTTTCGGCCCGCTTTTATCTTTACTTTCTCGTCCATATTCTCACGCTCCCCGTTCCGTGCTTATGCCATGAGCTTCTGTACGGCCGAAAGCAGCCGGTCGGGCGTAAAGGGCTTCACCATCCAGGCCTTGACTCCCGCATCCTTCCCTTCGGCTTTTTTGTCCTCGCCGGATTCCGTCGTCAGCATGATGACGGGCGTAAACCTGTAGGCGGCATAGGACTCGTTGTTTTTAAGCGCCTTGACGAAAGCGATCCCGTCCATCTCAGGCATGTTGACGTCGCAGATGATAAGATGGATCTTTCCGCCCGAGAGTTTGGAAAGGGCGGTCTTCCCGTTATCCGCCTCGATAACGTCGTAGCCGCTCTCCTTCAGCGAGAACGCCAGGAGCTGCCGTACGCTCTCGGAATCGTCGATGATCAATACTGTCTTGCTCATGATCCCACCTCTCAATAATGGTATGATTCCATGCGGCTCAGCCGCCCGTACGGCCCTCCCTGCTGCGTTCGCTGAACATCCGCTGTACCCTGTCTATGAGATCGTCCAGGTTGACGGCGATAATCCCCTCGAACTCTCCGCCCTGCGAAAGCTTCCTCCGCAGCTCCTTTTCGTATTCCTCGGACTCCGAGGCGTAGAGGATGATCCCCTGAAATTTCCGAAGCGAAAACTTCAGACGGCGCAGAAGCTCGTCCGGCTGAACGTTCATCTTGTTGTAGTTCATGATGACGTAGTCCGGAAATATGTCCGTCGCCTGCCATAGCGCGTTGACGCCGTTTTCGCTTACATATATATGGTCGCGCGCGAAATACTCGGACAGCGTCGCGACCAGGGTCTTTCTCAGATCGTCGTTGGGTTCGACTATCAATACTTTTTCCGTCTTCGATACAGGCATTGCGTTGTTCGGGAACCGGTTTCCCGCTCCATTTTTATCGGAAAGGCGCTCGAACGGACCTTTCCCGATGGTACAATAGTGCAGGAGCGTCAAAACGCAATACGGCGGGGTGTGTAAACTCATCGGGACCCGGGACTATTGTCAGAGGGGGGAATGCCTACATCGGGACGGTAAAAGATATAGGGAGTCTACGGTAAAAGAATTAGAGACATAACGAGGGAAGGCTCAGGGCTCCACGAGCCCGCTTTTCACCGCGTACTTCACCAGGTCGGCCACCTTGTGGAGGTCGAGCTTCTTCATCATATTCGAACGGTGCACCTTGACGGTCTTGTCGGATATCCAGAGCGTGGACGCGATCTCGGCGTTGGACCGGCCCTCGGCTATGAGCTTGAGTATCTCCCGCTCCCTCGTTGAAAGCGCGGTGAACTGCGAATCGGGCCTCCTCGCGGCCTCCCGCGCACCCGGTGCCAGGTAATCCGTCACTATTTTTCGCGTTATCCTGGGGCTCAGATAAATATTTCCCTTCGAAACCTCGGCCACCGCGCGCAGCAGGTCGTCGCCGGCGTTGTCTTTAAGAACGTATCCGTTCACGCCGAGCTTTAAAAGCTCGTTCACGTATTCCTCATTATCGTGCCGCGAGAGGATGATAATACTGACGGACGGCGTGTATTTCCTGACCTGCCGGGCGATCTCGATACCGGTCATGCCCGGCATCGAGATATCGACGATGGCTATATCGGGCTTCAGCTTTTCGATCATCCCGAGCGCCTCGCGCCCGTCTCCGGATTCACCCACAATCTCATAACCGGTCACGCTGCCCAGGATATACCTGAGCCCCTCGCGCAGAATGGCATGATCGTCGGCTAAAAAAATTTTCGTTTTATTCATGGGCCTGCCTCAGCGGAATCCATATCGCTATCCTGGTGCTCCGGCCCGGGCCGGAACAGAACCCCGCCTCTCCGCCGAGCGCCTCCGCGCGCTGACGCAGATTCGAGAGGCCGAAGCCTTTTTTCAACTCATCCACCCGCGCCGGGTCGAAACCGACGCCGTCGTCCTCCACCGCAAGGACCACGGCACCGCCCGTTCCGGGACGCGAAAGCTCTATGTTGACGCTCCCCGCACCGGAATGTCGTATGATGTTGGAAACAATCTCCTGTGTCATGCGGTACAGGTTGACCTCGATGTCGTGCGACAGCTTGCCGGCGGAGAGATTCAGGCTCGTCGTGATGCCGCTGGCCTCCAGATAGTTCTTGGCATACCAGCGAATTGCGGCCTCGAGCCCCAGGTCGCTCAGGATCGAGGGGTAAAGCCCCATATAGACCTCCCCCAGCTCCTGGCTCGCCTTGTCGATGAACTGCAGGCCCATTTCGAAACGATCGCCGTACTTCCGGCGGTCTTTCTGAAAGGCGCAGAAATTGAGCTTGGCCGCGATGATGGTCTGGCCCACGCCGTCGTGCAGGTCGCGCGCGACCTTCTGCCGCTCCTGTTCCTGCGAGATCATGATCTCCCGCGACAGCCGCTTGATCTCCTCGCCCGCCCTCCGGTGTTCGGTGATGTCTTTAACGAAAACCGCCAGCCGGGAAACCGAGCCGTCGCGGTCCTCTATCGGATAAACGTAATCATCGAAAAAGCTTTCCGCCCCTCCGTGCTCGAAATGCACCGGACACGCGGTTCGCAGGGACTCCTCAATCCGCCCCCTGAACAGCTCGGCGATATCGGGCGGCATGAAGTCGTACACACAGTGGCCGGCGAGCTCATCGAGCTTTCTCCCCAGGTCCTTCGCCAGCGTCTTATTGGCGGCGAGGATGTTCCCCTTCACGTCGACCAGGAAGAGCGCCTCGGGATTGGCGTTGATGAGGGTCCGCAGCGTCCGCTCGCCCTCGCGCAGGGCCTCCTCGGCCTGCCTGCGCTCCATGATGTCGCGCGCGATCCCGACGGTGCCGTATACCTCATTGCGTTCGTTACGAATCGGCATCTTAACCGTCTCGATCCACACCTCCCGGCCCGAGCGGCCGGTGATTCTTTCTTCTATGAGTAGCTTCCTTCCCGAGCGAATGACCTCCGCATCGTCTCTTAGAAACTTCACCGCGTATTCCGCGGGCCATATATCGAGATCGTTCTTGCCGATAACCTCATCCCTGGGAAATCCGCTCGCTTCCTCGAAGGCATGGTTCACCGCTATGTAGCTGCCCGATGAGTCCTTCAACCACGCCATGTCCGGGATATTGTCAAGCAGCGCCTTCTGCTGCCGGCTTATTTCATCGATCCGGATCTCCGCGGTCTTTTGCTCCGTGATGTCGCGGATCGAACCTTCACTGCCCGTATCCCGGCCGGAGGCGTCCCGAACCACCTGCTCGCTGATCGACGCCCAGAAAATGTCGCCGTCTTTCTTTCGCAACTGCGCCTCGAAGTTTTCCAGATACCCCTGCCCGCCGAGAATACAGAGGGCCGCGGCGCGGCGGTCGCGGTTCACGTACAGCGTGGCGACGTCCCTGCCCAGAAGCTCCCCGGGGGGGAATCCGGCGACCCGTTCGACCGAAGGGGAAATCAGCACGATGGTGCCGTTCGTATCGGTCTGGAAGAAGACGTCGCGGATGTTATCGAACAGCCTGCGGTATTTCTCCTCGCTTGCGCGCAGTCTGCGGTCCAGGGAGTGACGATAGAGGACCATCTCGATCGAGATGAGGAGCTCCGCGTCGCTGACCGGTTTGAGGATGTAGCCATAAGGCCCTGCAGCCCGCGCGCGGCGCACCGTGTTTTCATCAGCGTGGGAGGTAACATAAAGGACCGGAATATCATACAGATCATTGATGCGGCGCGCCGCGTCGATTCCGCTCTGACCGTTATCGAGTACGATATCCATCAGGACGATATCGGGAGAGAGCTCGCCCGTTTTCGCAACCGCCTCGTCCGCATCGGCAACCGTCGCGAGCACACGGTACCCCCGCTGTGCAAGGACCGCCGCGATGTCCATCGCGATGATGGACTCGTCCTCCACGATGATAACGCCCGCCCCTTCCATGTTCGCCGTATGCACCATCGCCTCCGGCATCCGCCCGCCTCCCCGTTCCCCGGGGGCCCGCATGGCTTCCCGCGCATAAGAGATACCATCAAATTCCCCGCGGGAGCCGACGACCTGTTTACTGCGTACAACCGCGATCCCGCGCATCCGTATAACCCGCATGGCACGGGCAGGCGGCACGGATAACGCGGAAATTTTCCGCTTCTTTCGAAGTGTACCCCCCGGGACGCGGTCTGTCAAATCATTTCATGGCCGGGGCGCGGTTGAAATTGTATTGACTATTCATAATTCGATGAAACATTGAAGGGCGGAGGCCGTCTTCCCCGGCGGGACGCCCCGGCCCATAAGCGACAAGGAGCGCGTCATGGAAGCACCATCGTTCATCCCCGCGGCCGAAGCGATATCCGCGCCGTGGTGGCTATTCGAGTCGCTCGGCATCATCGCGCTTTCGGTGCATTTTATATTTATCAACATTGTCGTTGGCGGAAGCCTCATCGCGATCGGATCGCGCATTGCGGCGCGTTTCCGCGGAGAAAACACATCGCCGTACATTCCGCACGGAATCACGACGGCGCTGGCGCTCGGCATCAACTTCGGTGTGGCGCCGCTCCTTTTTACGCAGGTGCTCTACGGGCATCTGCTGTACACCAGCTCTATCCTCATGGCCGCCTTCTGGATTTCTATCATCCCGCTTCTCATCGTCGCTTACTACGGCGCCTACATCCATACCGGTGGCGACGGCCGCGGCGCCCTCAGGAGCGCCGCACTCGCCTTCTCGACCCTGGCGCTCCTTTACATCGCGTTCATCTTCGTCAATAATATGACGCTCATGCTCCAGCCGCAGGTCTGGAAGGCATTTTTCGCAAACCGCGCCGGTACAATCCTTAACCTGGGCGATCCGACGATAATACCGCGCTACCTGCACTTTCTCATCGCCTCGGTGGCCGTTGCGGGGCTTTTCAGCGCGCTTATGGCCCGGCGCGCGGCGGGTGTGGCCGTCGGCCGGGATGTCCGGAAGGGCCTGCGCATATTCGCCTTCGCAACGTTCGTACAGGTCTTCGCCGGGCTCTGGTTCCTGGCGTCCCTTCCGGAAAAAGCCATGCTTCTGTTCCTCGGCGGTGACACGATCTTTACGATTATACTCGCGCTCGGCGTTGTCCTCGCCATCGCATCCATCGTTTTCGCGCTGCGCGGCCGCGTCATCCCCGCAACCGCGGCCCTGGTCGCGATAATCTTCCTTATGGTCGTCAACAGGGCCAACCTCCGGAGCGCGTATATCAGGGAATTCTCCGACCCGGCCAGGCTCCACCTCGAACCGCAATACGGTGTGATGACGCTCTTTCTTGTCGCGGTCATCGGCATGACATACGCGCTGTGGCGCATGATCGGAATGCTGCCGGTCTCGGAAGAGGGGAGGAAAGGGCGGTGAACTATCCGACATGGGAAACCGGTTTTTTAAGCGGCGGCTCGCTCATCGCCCTCATCTCCATACTGCACGTCTATATCGCGCACTTCGCGGTCGGAGGGGGACTGTTCATCTGGTTGACCGAGCGCAAGGCCCTCCGCGAGGGGAGCGCCCCTCTCGAAGAGTATCTGAGAAGGCACAACCGGTTTTTCCTTCTGCTCACGATGATCTTCGGCGGCGTGTCGGGCGTCGGCATCTGGTTCATCATCGGTCTTGTCAGTCCCGCCGCCACCTCCACGCTCATCCACAACTTCGTCTTCGCCTGGGGCATCGAGTGGACATTCTTCCTGGGCGAGATCGCGGCGCTCCTTATCTATCATCATTACTTCGACGCCATGAAGCGCCACCTGCGTCTCAAGATGGCATTCCTCTATTTCGTCTTCGCATGGATGAGCCTTCTCGTCGTCAACGGCATCATTAGCTTCATGCTCACACCCGGCGACTGGCCGGCGACTGGCGACTTCTGGGACGGTTTCCTCAACCCCGGCTTCATCCCCTCCACCGTCTTCCGCTCGTTCATCGCGTTCATGTTCGCCGGGCTCTTCGGCCATGTGACGGCCGTTCGGATGGAGGAGAGCGAGTTTCGCACTCGGATGATGCGCTACTGCACGAAGTGGCTGCTTTATCCCATGATCGGTCTTGCGCTCTCCGGCGCATGGTACTTCTACGCGCTTCCCGCCGACACGCGCTACACCGCCTTCATAGTCAATCCCGAGATGGATACCTTCGTCCGCACGCTCCTCGTCGCATCGGTCCTCATCTTCGCCGCGGGGCTCGCCCTTTCGCTGAAGAGCGGCCGGACCGTTCAGAAAACGATCACCGCGCTTTTGGTCCTCATCGGCCTGTCATGGATGGGGGGATTCGAGTATGTGCGGGAGATCAGCCGCAAGCCGTACGTCATCAGCGGCTACATGTATTCCACCTCGATCCTCGTGCAGGATGAAGAGCGCCTCAACCGCGAAGGGGTCCTTCCCAACGCGCGCTGGTCGACCGTGCGCGCCCTTACCGCGGATAACACGATGGAAGCGGGACGCGAGATCTACCGCATGCAGTGCTACCCCTGCCACACAACGGGCGGCATACGAAACGACATCATCCCGAAAACCCGTTCGTTCACCTACCTTGGCATGCGCTCCCAGCTCACCGGCCAGGGCAAGGCCAAACCGTACATGCCGCGGTTCGTCGGCACGCAGGCCGAGAAGGAGGCCCTGGCCGCGTATATCGTCAAGGGCCTCAACGGCGGCACGCTCGACGCGCGCCCTGAACCGGTGAACATACTCCCGCTCGCCGACGCCGCCATACCGCCCTTCGATCCGAAAAACGACGACTATGTGCTCCTTGCATGGAGCGACCTCGGCATGCACTGCGTGTCCGACAGTGATCCCTGGTTTGTCATCCTGCCGCCGGCGAGCACCCTCGAGGCCCTGCTCATCAAACGGGGATCGACCCCCGAGGTGGTGAGCGAAAACGTGGCCATTTCCTATGCGGTCGAGGCGGGATTCGAACGCCCGTCGAACCACGTGCGTTTCTGGGATTTTGCAGAAAATTATTTCGGGAAGAAACTACAGCCCGGCACCGGACTGACGGGCAAAGGACTTGCCGGCACATTCACGCATAACGCCGAGAGCGTGTCGTTCGTCGCTGAAAAGATGCCGGTGCTTCCCTACGCCGACACGGGCGTGTTCAACCCTTATCCACTCATTGCGGTTCAGGCGAAGAGCACCGTAAGTGGCAAGGTGCTGGCCGCCACAAAAGCGGTGGCGCCGGTCTCGACCGAGATGGGCTGCCGAAACTGCCACGGCGGCCCCTGGCGCTGGAAAAATATTTCCGGAATCGCCGACGACACGGCGAAGGACATACTGCGCCGTCACGACCGGGGCAAGGGCACCGACCTCCTCGCCCGCGCCGCGAAGGGAAAGCCGCGTCTCTGCCAGTCATGCCACGCCGATCCCGCGATCGGGGCTTCCGGCGACGGCAAACGCCTGAACCTTTCGGCGGCTGTCCACGGCCTGCACGCCGGCTATATACCCGTGCGCGGCGCCGATGCCTGCGGCCTCTGCCACCCGACGCATCTCACGGGAGCCACGCGCTTCGCCCGCGGCGTGCATGCTTCGGCGGGCATCACCTGTGTCAACTGTCACGGAGAGATGACCGATCACGCCATCTCGCTCCTCAGGGCCGAGGAAAGCAAACGGACCGCAAAAATGCTCCTCAGGCACCTCGAACCCACGGCGGTCAAAACGAAGGCCGAAATAAATCCGCGAAAGCCCTGGATCAACGAACCCGACTGCCTGACCTGTCACGTCGATTTTAAAAAGCCGGCGTCCAAACCGTCCGCGTTCAACACATGGACCGCCGATGCCTCCGAACTCTACCGGAAGCGCACCGACAACACCGGGAGCCTGCGCTGTATCGCATGCCACAATTCGCCGCACGCGGAATATCCCGCACGCAATCCCTACAACGCGCGCCGCGACAACATCCAGCCGCTCCAGTACGGTAAAATGCCGTATACCATCGGCGCCAACCGTTCGTGCGAGGTGTGCCACAAGGAAAAGAAAGAGTACGAGGTACACCACGAGAATATGCTCCGCTCGGTACGCCGCGTGATGCCGCAGTGAGTACCGCCGGTAGAGGGGGCAAGGGGTCAGAGCCTGTCTCCTCGTGGACCAGGGTCAGAGCATGACCATAGGGTACAATTCCCCGGAGGAAGCGTCTGTGGCCAGCGGAAACCTCTCCAAGGGGTCAGAGCCTTTTTTTCGCACCTGCGCAAAAATCTTTTAACTTTTCCTCAACACCAAACGTTTATTCAGTGAATACCACCTTGCCATGGAGGTCATCATGCCGCGTCCCAAACGAATAACGACTCCCGGCGTCACGCACCACGTATTCTGTCGCTGTATTGAGAAGAAAACGCTCCTGCGCACCCCCTTCGCCTCCAACCTGTTGATACGGGTATTGCGAAAAACACAGGAAACATACAGCTTCGACCTTGTCGCCTATCAGATCATGGATAATCATTTTCATTTTATCATTCAAACAAGGGAGAACGAGGCATCCATCTCGACAATAATCCAGTACATTAAAGCGCGCTTTGCCGAAAACTACAACCGGGCGCGCGGAAGATGCGGCCCGTTCTGGAATGAGCGGTTCAAGGACACCGTGATCGAGCTGTCGGACAAACCCATGGTGTACCTGTTATGGTTGCTCTGGTATCTTGCCTTCAATCCGGTGAGGAAAAACCTGGCATCCAATCCGCGCGTCTATCCATATGGCAGCATCAGGAGCTATCTCGAAGAAGAGTACAATTCGCCTTTGAAGATAACGTTTCATGAATATTTTCTCGCGCTGGGCGATATTTTCGCGGACCGGGTGAAGGCATTTCTCTATTACGAGGAAGCGTACCGTCGGCGATTGGCGCTGCTTTTTTAACTTACCGACGACAGCCAATCATAACGAATCCGGTCGAACCGGGCCTCTGCTCCGACCGGCAGACTTATTCCGTTTACATTTACGGATACTGTCAGTACCGTGCGCGTTTTATTCTACCGAACATTCTTTCCTGGAATCTTAGCACTTCGTTTAAGAGAAAAGCGACTGGATCGGTTTTATGTAGAGAGCAAATAGCTACAAAAATCACTGATATGACGCACGTTGCAAAAGAAGTTCGAAAAGGGGAATATTAGGGTCAGAGCCATTTTCATGCTCTGACCATTATGCAGCTCACCAGGGGTCAGAGCCCTACTAAAAGCACCCCCTCGGCCCCTACAAAAAAGAGCGCGGCAAACGCCGCGCTCTTCCGTACGTACAGACAGGAATGAAAGCTTAGAACTTAACTTCCGTCTTCACCCACAGGGTGTTGTCCCTGGCCGTTTCCTTTCCACCGCCAACAAGCTTCGCTTCAAGCTTCTGGGCCTGATACACGACCATCGCCTGGACGGCCTTGTTGAACTGGTACCCGAGACCGGCATAGTAGGTGGTACCATCGACATCCTGAATAAAACCTCCAGTTGCGGCATCACTCTCGGTTGCACCAACAGCATACTTGCCGTAGAGAAGCACCGGAACGCCGACCGCTTCGGCCAGGTTGATGTTCGCCCAGATTTCATAGACGGTGTAATCAGCCTTCTGATTTACATTCTCAGAATCCCGCTCGCCTATTAAGTAGTTCGCACCAATTTTAAAAGACTTGTCGCTCCATGCAAGGCCGCCACCATAGTAGGTAACTTCATCGTCGTCTGCACCGACAGCAACGATGTCACGGGTGTGGTAGTACCCGTTTATGAAGAGTCCCTTGAGCGGGGTGATGCTGATCATGCCCCAGTAGGCCTTGTCGGTCAGCTTCTGGTCCTCGGTGTACCTGAATCCGTCGCCGTTGGAGTACATGCCGGTGAGGGTGACCATCTTCATGACGCTGAGGTCGGCCTTGACGCCCATGTCGGCCGAGCTGACGTCAAGCGAATGGCTCTTCAGACCGGCGGTGTCACCTGTTTTACCAAGAAGATCGCCGCTCTTATCGATATAGTTGTTGTAGATGAAGCGCGCGCCATGCGTGCTATCGATGATGCTGATAACCGGCGTTCCCACGATACCATACTGGATCTTAAGCTCGACCGGATCGAAATTCTGCTTCATCTCGACGTAGGCGAACTTGACGAACATGATGTTATTGGCTTTCTCCGAAGCAGTAAGCTCGTCAAACTGGTCATCGGCATCATTATCTTTTCCAGCATACTCATTGATCGTACCAAGACCTGCGCCGTCAACCGTCACCCTGGCGCTCCACGCATCGTCGAACTTCTTGACGAAGGTGAGATAGGCGCGGGTGAGGCGCATGTTGTCGGCCTTCTCCTGCCCCGAGTCGCTCTTCACGTAATACGCGTAATCGAGAAACAATACACCGCTCACGTCAACGACGGGCTTGGGCTCCTCGGCCTTGGGTGCGTCCTGCGCAAATGCTGCGCCGGCAAACGCGAATACGGCCGCAACCAGAAGCGCTAATACTTTGCGTGACTTCATGTGTAATTCCTCCTGAAACGATTTTAGTAAATGATTGGATTCTTCGCGCAACCGGAGAATGCGCATCGCTTTCCCGCCCTGGGCCGGAAATTTACGGCATTACCGGGTTTCGCGATACATCCATTATTCGGTCGGAACGCCGCATACCGCTCCGGATCCCGCCGCACTCCCGTTTCATTGCGGGAGAGAAGCGGGGCCGCGTGGAAATACCGGCCGCCGGCCGGTAGACGCACAGGCTGGCTGCGAGTCTACGAACGGCAAATTCGCATGTCAATGTGAAATTCCTATCAAGATCGGGTGAAATTTATGTTAAAAGTGCCGGCGTAAAGCACGAACCGAACGCTTTTTTCCTGATGGTATGATGGTATGATAGTACAAATTTTAACCAGCATATGAAATCATGGCATACTGTTTCGCCGCGATGTTACCGCATGCTCTGACCCCACTCCGACCCCCGGCAGGCCAACCCATCCCGCACATGCTCTGACCCCTTCCACCCCCATACCGGGCGCATAAATACGCCCGCGTGCGCATCCCCGTCCGCGGGCCGAAATTTACCGCAAATCCACGCCCCGCGCTAAAATTTTACTTTACGCGCGACTCTCCCGGCGCGACATATAGCTTTCCGGGGCGCAAACGCGTCACGAAGATTGAAACGGAGCAATGCAATGGAATGCGGCTGCGGCGGTGCGCTGATCGAGGGAAAAAGCTGCTACAGCGTGAGCCGCGATAATTTTTACCTGATGCTGGAAGAGATCCCCGCCTTTCAGTGTACGCGCTGCGGCCGCGTGCTCTTCACGGAGGAGACCGTGGACCGCATCAAAAAAATCGAAAACCGGCTCGAGCGCGACGCCGCACAAGTCATCACCGGAAGGCCGTCGGTCAACCTGTACGATTACTGAACGTTAACGGCGGAAAAGCGCTGGCGTGATGGATACGCCTGCCGGCACCGGCCGGCCACTCCGGATACACGCAGTCCAAGGAGAACCCAATGAGACTCAGATTCGCCCCCAGCCCCACGGGCTACCTGCATATCGGAAACGCGCGCACAGCCGTGCTCAATTACCTCCTTGCGCGGAAGTACGACGCCGCCTACGTGCTCCGCATCGAGGACACCGACATGGAGCGAAGCACGCGCGAGTCTGAAACGTCCATACTCGACGACCTGCGCTGGCTCGGCATCCGCTGGGGCGAGGGCCCCGACGTCGGCGGCGACTTCGGCCCCTACCGGCAGTCCGAGCGCTTCGACATCTATCAAAAATACACGGACCTTCTGCTCGCCGAAAAAAAGGCCTATTGCTGCTACTGCAGCCAGGATGAGCTCGAGTCCATGCGCCGCGAGGCCTCCGAGGCGGGGCGCACCTTCGTATATCCCGGAAAGTGCCGGAACCTCGGCGACGCCGAGAAGGCCGCGCTCGAGGCACAGGGTCGAAAGCCCACCGTGCGCTTTCTCGTGCCGGAGGATGAAACCATCGTCATAAACGACCACATCAAGGGGCGGGTCGTCTTCGAGAGCGGCAACATCGGCGGCGACTTCATCATCGTGCGCTCCGACGGCGTGCCGGTGTACAATTACATCGTCATCATCGACGACACCCTCATGGAGATCACGCACGTAGTCCGCGGCGAGGACCATCTCCCGAACACCCCCAAACAGGTGCTCATCGCGCGGGCACTGGGGCTCCCCGTGCCCGAATACGCGCATATGTCGCTTGTGCTCGGGAGCGACCGCTCCAAGCTCAGCAAGCGCCACGGCATCACCTCGGTCGAGGTGTACCGGCGCGAAGGGTATCTGGCCGAGGCGCTCGTCAATTACCTGGCCATGCTCGGCTGGGCCGCCGAGTCCGGCGAGGAGATTCTCGGCATCGAAGAGATGGCCCGCCAGATCGAGATGGGAAACCTCGCGCGCAGCGCCGCCGTCTTTGACTTTCAGAAATTGCGCTGGATGAACGGCATGTACATCCGCGCCTTCGACCTCGGCAAAATCACCGATCTCTTCATACCGCATCTCCTGGACGCCGGGTACGACGTCGCGGGGCTCGACCGGTCATGGCTCGAGCGCGTTATCGACGCCGTGCGGGGCAACTGCGAGGTGCTCTCCGACGTCCCGCGCCACTTTGCGCTCTTCCTCGACGAAATCATGGAGCCCGACGAAGGGGCGATCGCCATGCTCGAAGAGGCCGACTCGAAGGCCGTCGTCGCCGAGGCATACCGCCTCATCACCGGCGAGCTCAACGAAAACACCTACGCCGCCGAACTGGTCGGCCTGATCAAAAAGAACACCGGTATGAAGGGCAAAAAACTTTTCATGCCCGTACGCGCCATGCTCACCGGCTCGCTCCACGGGCCCGAGCTCGACGTAATGGTGCCGCTCATCGGTTACGACAAGTGCAGAAAGCGCATCGAATACATCCACGGCCGGTTTGCGCTCTGAGGAAGCCGTGCTGATAGTGAGCGAAGACGGCGCCCGCGCGGGCGATACCCTGTATCTCTCCGGCGCCATCGGGGGGCCGTGCCTCAGCGAGGAGGCATCATCCGCACTTCTGCGGGGTATAGTCCAGATGTTCGCCCCGCACGCGCTTGCCGATACGGCCGGCGGCATCCTCGCCGCGGTGCGGGAGGTCGCGGACCATACGGGACTGGGATTTCTCATAATCGAGGAGTCCCTGCCTCTCGCCGACGGCCTTGCCGTGCCGGTCTATGCGGCGCGGGGAGGCTATCTTTTCAGCTCGCCGAGCCGTCCCGTCACCACCATGAGCATCACCATCGACGGAGTACGGGTAAGCCCGGTCGGCGAGCTTGCCGTTACCGGCGAAACCGTTCTGCGAAATGGAAAGACGATCGACGTGGAGCGCGACGAAAGGGGACTCTACGATCCGTAAAGGCGCGCGCCTTGCGGATCGCGCCATACCCACATCTCGATCTGGAGGGCACAATGATACCGACAAACCGTGCGTTTTTAACCGCTATTCTCGCGTTCTGCTTCGGATGCGGCGGCGTTCCCGAAACCATACCAACGGGAAGCTGGAACTACGCGCTTTTCATCAACGGCGCGCGCGCCGGAAACGCCGTCATCTCCAACCGCAGGGAGGGCGAAACCTACGTCATCACTTCCGAGCTCAACATGAACATCGCCGGAATGCACAATGTTTCCAGGCAGGTCGTCACCGAAACCACGGAGTTCGCCCCGGTAAAACTCGAAACCAGCAACCGGATTAAAATCCCATCAGGGTGGAAGAGTATCGAAACGACAGCCCTCTTCCGCGGCAGAAACGTCGAAATCCGCTCGGGCGGTCGTAAAACGCTCGTCACCCTGGATGGCGACTTCGTGCTCGATGGAAACTTCTTTGCGGCGAAACTCATCGAGGGCCGCTTCCGCGAGGGCCTCGAGATAAAAGGCGCCATCTACGATCCGTCCATCGAGCTCGACGCGCTGGTCCCCGTAACCACGCGCGTGCTTGGACGGGAGATCGTCGACGTCGCGGGAACAAAGCGCAGGCTCCTTCATGTCAGCCAGTCTATCGACGTCATCAAGAGCGCCGACTCGTACCTCGACGAAAAGGGGGTGATGGTGAAGGCGGTCGTGCAGATGATGAACCTCACCATCGAGCTCATCCTCGAATGAGATTCTTCGCGTACATTGCCCGCGGCGCGGGAGGGTTCTGCGCTGCTTTAGCCCTTGTCCTTGCGCCGCTCTGGGCCACCGACTCGACCGCGCTCGATCCCGCCATGTTCTCCGTACCCGCGCGCGGCGACACGGCGCGCATCCCGGGGGAACGCGTAAGCCGCTACCTGCTGTCCTCGACCGACCCGGCCTTCTCCCTGCCCGACACCCCATTCCAGCGCGTGACAGCGCGCCAGAGCCGCGGAGGAAAGATGGAGCTTTTACTACAGGCGGGAGTCGCCGGGGCGAATCCGCCAGGGGCCGGCAACGTCGATGACACGGCGCTGTTAAACCTGGACGATCCCGCCATTCGCGCGCTTGCCGCCCGCCTCAAGGGCAGGGCCGACACAATCGACGCCGTCGAGCGCCTCGTCCACGCACACATTACCGATAAAAGACCCGGAATACCCATCATCCCTGCGCGCGAGGTCGCCCTCGGCCGTGCAGGCGACTGCACCGAACACGCGGTACTCGCCGTGGCGCTTCTGCGTTCGCTCGGCGTACCGGCGCGCGCGGTGGTCGGGATGGTATACAGTGAGAGCTTCGAGGGGGCGCGAAACGTCTTCGTTTTTCACATGTGGGCGGAGGCGCACCGGAACGCCCGGTGGGTACTGGTCGACCCCACGCGGCCGGGCGAAAAGCAGACCAATCGCTACGTGGCCTTTTCGTATCATCATCTCAAAACGCCGACGCCCCTGTCGTACCTCAGGGCGGTTGCGGCGATAAAAAACCTCTCCGTGGAGCGCAAACCCTGATTTCCCGGTGCGTTTTTCAGCGCTTTCCCGCAACGCGCCGCATTTTATCCATAATATAGCGCATCTCCTCCACGCCCAGCGCCAGGCATACAAGCAGGTAAACAGCGCCGCCCGAGCCCACACACAGCGCCAGGAAGCCCGCACGGTACAGGAACGGATCGTTGGTCCAATCCACTCCGCCGGCGACAAGCAATATAACGCCGACCATCGCGCCGCTCGCGAGACAGTATTTCAAAATCGGCAGTACAAGCGGCCGCGCGGCGACCGCTCCGATTTTACGGAAAAGCCACCAGAGGAGCAGCCCCACCTGCACCGTCCCCGAGATGGAATTGGCAAGAGACAGTCCCGCGTGCGCGAGCGCCGTCTGCATGAGCACATAGCCCAGGCCAATATTGAGAACGAACGAGACGGCCGAGGTCACGACCGGGGTCCTGGTATCTTTAAGAGAATAGAAGGTGGGCGTGGTTATGCGAAGCACCGCGACCGATGCGATGCCGATACTCGCGTAGAACAGGGCGCGCGCCGTCATCTCGGCATGATACGCGGTGAAAGCCCCGCGCATAAAGAGCACCGAAACGATCGGCAGGCCCGCCGCCATGAGCGCCACCGCCGCCGGCACGGCCAGAAAGAGCGCCGCGCGCACCGAGCGCACGTAGATGCTCTTGAGTGCCTCAAGGTCGTCCCTCGCCGAAACGCGCGACATCTCGGGGAGAATGACATTACCGATTGAGAAGACGAATATCCCCAGCACAATCTCGGTAAGCCGGTCCGAGTAGTAGAGGTACGAGATGCTACCCGGGGCCAGCATGGACGCCAGCACCGTGCTCATGAAGATATTGATCTGGTATATCGCTATGCCGAAAACCGCCGGTGCGATAAGCCTGAATATTGAGCGAATGCCCGGGTGTTTGAAGTCGATTGAAAAGCGCAAGCGAAATCCCGACTTCAGCAGATAGGGGATCTGAAGTATCGTCTGCAGAACGCCGCCAAGAATCACACCCCAGGCCAGTCCGTGGAGCGGCTCATCGAACAGGTTTCTGAAAAAGAGCGCTCCGATTATAAAGCCCAAGTTCAACAGCACGGGCGAAAACGACGGCGCGAAAAAATAACCGTGCGAGTTCAGCACCCCCATCGCGAAGGCGACCAGCCCAACGAAAAAGAGGTAGGGAAACATGATCCGGTTCAGGTCGGTGGTGAGCGCGAGCGCCGCCTCGTCGGTGAAGCCGTAGGCGAAAAGCCGAACAATCTCAGGAGAAAAAGCCACTCCAAGGGCGCAGAGAGAGGCAAGCACCACCAGCAATATGGAGAGCGTCTTCTGCGCCAGTTCCAGAGCCTCCCTGTCGCCCCTGTTGACCAGGTATCCGGTGTATACCGGTATGAAGGAGATGGTAAGCGCCCCCTCGCCCACCAGCCTCCTGAGCAGGTTCGGTATACGGAAGGCGATAAAAAAGCCGTCGAGCGAGGCCGATGCACCGAAAAAGGCGGCGACGATCATGTCGCGCACGAAGCCCATAACGCGGCTGGTGAGGGTGGAGAGCATGACGACGCCCGCAGATCTGAGCATGGATTGCGCGGCCATAATGGCGCCTGCATAGCGGCCGGGGCGAATTAAGTCAAATGATAATTAGGCGCAAATGGAGTCGCGGAGGAAATCTCTTGACAAAAGGCCGCGCGCGCCGTGCTATCTTTGTATAATCGGAGTTTTATCACGCTGACATGAAAAAGAACCTGTTTTCCGCGGCGCTTCTCCTGCTCGCCCTTTTACTCGCCGTCGACGCCCATGCCGGCTATTTCGAGCAGGGAAGCCGCTACTACGTATACCGCAATTACGCCAAAGCACGCGAGATGTTCCTGAAGGCCGTGGAGGCCAGTAACGACGGCAACGCCTACTACTTCCTCGGTGAGATCGAAAAGAACGATAAGAACTTCGAAAAGGCGGTCGAGTACTACCAGCTTGCGGTCAAGGGCCGCATTAACCGCAAATATTACAATCTCGCCTACTGGAACGTCATCGTGCTCACCGAGCAGACGGGCGATTACATGGGCATGGTGAGGTTCTGCCGCGAGCTCTATGATCGCACGGGCGACGGCGGCGCCAAGACCAAGGTCGAATCGGTCATCAACAAGTTCCTGTGGACCGATAACGAAGAAGCCAAGCAGTCGTACAACCGCGGTATCGAGCTTAAAAAGGCCGAAAGCTTCGACGAGGCCGAGTCCGCTTTCAGGGAAGCGCTATCCCGCGAGTCGTCCTTCCTCGCCCCGCAGTTCGAGCTTGGCCTCGCGGAACTAAGGAAAGGCTCAAGCGGAGAGGCGCTCCGCCACTTCGCCCGTGTGGCCGACCACATCCCCTTTTACGGAGAGGTGCACCTTCTCATGGGCGACATCTACTTCCAACGCGAGGCCTACCGCGACGCGGCCTTCCATTTAGAGCGCGCCATGGAGACCAGTTTTCTCGATAAAAACTCGCGGTACCAGGTTTACATTAAGAGCGCAACGGCCCAGTACAATACCCGGAATTTCGAAAAGGCCAAGGAGCACCTCGCCTCGGCGCTCAAGCTCAACGCCGCCTCGCGCGATGCGCTCCTCATGCTCTCGGCGATCAACATCCGCGAGGAAAACTACCGCGAAGCGCTCGCAACGCTCCAGAAGGCCCATAAACTCGACCCCGACGACACCGAGGTCATCTTCCAGACCGGCAGCATCCATTACCGCCTTGGCGACGCGCGCCACACGGCGGAATTCGACCGCCTCTTCGACCTGACCGAGGGCGAAAGCGACAAACCGCAGAAATATCACCGCGCTTTCGATATCCTGGCGAAACACCATTTCCAGGCCAGAAACTACGCGCGTGCCGATAAAATTATGAACGCCCTTCCCGAAGGGGCGCGTACGCACGAGCAGAACCTAATGCGCGCACGGGCGAGCTACCACCTCGGCGATTACGAGGAAGCCATCCGTCGCTACGATCGCCTATCGCCGGGCGGCGACGAGGACCGCTATATCCTCTGTCTGCTCTACGCGAAGACCGGCCGCACCGAGCGCGCGCGGGACATCCTCACCGGTCTGGTGTCAATCGAAACGTACAGGACGAAAGCGAGCAAAGAGCCCGCGCTTTCAAAAATTCTCGCCCAGATCGAGGAAGAGGCCAAAGCGAAATCCGGTGAGACCAGAAACTGAAAGCGCGGCCTTTCCCTTCGAGTTGACGGCTTTCGCGTTCGCCCTCGCGGCCGCAACGGCCGCCGTCTGTACCGTACTTGCCGTTGGTAAAAGCCCCGCCGCACCCCTCTGGTACGCCGCGGGCGGCTATGCCTGCTTTCTCCTGGGGCGAATCGATGCCGCGGGACCGCCCCCCGCGCCCGACTACCTGCACTCGGGAAGCGCCGCTTTCCTCAGCCTGGGTGTCATTATCGTTACGCGCTTTTTTTACTCGTCCATCGTTGTCTTCTGTCTGGTGCCTTTCCTCGCCGTGCTTTACGAATTCTATACGCGCCGCTTCCTCGCGCTCGGCCCCAGGGACACGGTCCTTGCGGGAATCGCGCTCAACGCACTCTTCGCCGTGCCGGCGCTCTTTATGCTGAGCGCCGATCCGCGCTTCGACGCGGACGCGCTCTCCGGCCTGTTATCGGGCCCCGCGGGCACATCAATCGGTGCTGTCGGCGTTCCCGCAGCCGCCATCCCGGCGCTCGTCGCGATCCATCTCCTCATGCGAAGGGCCGCCCCCGAACTCGCGCTCCTTTCACTGGGCCGGTCATACTTCGAGGGGGCCGGCCTTAATCACGAGCGTGCTCGTACCGCACTCCACTGCGCCCGGGGAATCCTCACCTCCATCACCGTGCTCTCCGCAGGCTGGTTCGGCGGCTTCGCGTTCATCGGCCCGACGCCCCGCGGAACAAAAATCGGCCTTGCGCGCGACCTCTCAACGCTCGCGCAGCATCTCTGTTTCTCACAGATTCTTCTGCTGGCCTCGTCGCTGACTGGATCGATCGTCATCGCGCCACTCTGGTTTGTCGTAACGGGCGCGTTCTTTTTCCATAAAAACAGAAGGAGGATATTCCCGCATGCTTGAACTCCGGGGTGTGCGCCTGCCCATGGGCCCGGAAACGCCGATCTCGCTCGAGTTCGAAGCGGGCTCGATTACCGCTATTATAGGGCCGTCCGGTTCGGGAAAGTCCCTCCTTCTCGCGGCGGTGGCCCGTCGTTTTTCCCCGCCAGGCGATATACGGATTGCCGGGCGCCCGCTTTGCGGCATCACACGAAAAGAGTATCCGCTGTACATCTCGTATTTCGACGGCAGTGCGCCGGCCGACATCGGCGACACACTCTACGATTTTCTCCTGCTCGCGCGCGCGCACATGAAGCGCTTCCTGTACCCGTACGGCGAACACCACCTCCAGGCGGCCGATTCAGCCATCGAGGCGTTCGATCTCGGAGAATACCGCGCGCGGGTGCTCGGTACGCTCCCCTCCGACGCACTGCGTCGCGCGCTCATCGCATTAAGCATGCTGCGCGATTCCGAACTGCTGCTTATGGACGATCCCGTCGCCGGCCTCGGCATACACTCCATGGGGATAGTCCAGCGGGCCCTTGCGCGGTATACCATGAGCGGCGACAGGACCGTTGTTTTTGCGTCGGGCGACCTGAGCTTTGCGGCGCAGACAGCCGACCGCATACTTGTAATGGAGGGCGGCGCCGTGGTCGGGGACATCCCGCCGGAGTCGCTCGATGCGGACATTATACGCAGGTACTTCAAAACCGAGGTACTCGTTTCGAGGAACATCTACAACGGCAGGCCCGAGGTGCACTTCTTCCCGGGCACCTGAGTGGCTCAGGTGTAATGGCGGATCTTCAGCAGGCCTTCTTCGACGCTGTCGACGAAGATGAAGTAATCGTACATGTCCAGCTGTTCCATGGTTCGGATGATAGAGGGATGCATTCCCATCAGCACCACGCGCTTTCCCTTCTTCCGCGCGCTCAGGCTCACGTCGCCGAGGGCGGTGATTCCCGAGGTGCTCAACATCGAAACGGCGCTCAGGTTAATAACGCAGTTGCCCTTCGTGGTGATGTCATCTATCAGGGCCTCGAATGCCGCCCTGTTCGTGCCGGTGACGCTTCCGGTCAGGTGCACCACCCTCGCGGCGTCGCGCTCTTCTATGGAGTATTCCAGCCTGGGGCCCATGTTCACCTCCCCGCCGCGAGCACGTCGACCAGAACGCCGCGCACGAGTTCGTCCGGCACCGTCCGGTCATACACCGGCACACCGGCGCCGGCAAGCAGCGCAAAGTGCGCCGTGCCGCCCGACGTCTTTTTATCGAATTTCATGTGACACATAAGCCCGTCGGCATCCAGCCCGTCACGCCTGGTGCACAGACCGTAGCGCTCGAGAAGCCGCGCGCACCGCCCTGCGTGCGCGCGGTCCAGAAGGCCCGCGCGTACCGACAGCTCAAGCTCGGCCGCCATGCCCAGCGAGACCGCCTCGCCGTGTGAGATGCCCCGGTATTCCAGAAACGACTCGATCGCGTGTCCCACCGTGTGCCCGAAATTCAGTATGGCGCGCACGCCCCCCTCGCGCTCGTCCCGCTCCACAATCGACGACTTGAAGCGCACCGAAAGGTATACGACCTCGGCTAGTTTTTCCGGGCTTTTAATCGAGTCGAAGTCGTTTGACTCGAAAAGCGCGTAGAGGCTTTCCTCTCCGATAAAGGCGTGCTTAACCGCCTCGACAAGCCCGTTGCGCAGTTCATTGTCTGGAAGCGTCCGCAGAAAATCCACGTCGGCGAGCACGATTTCGGGCTGATGGAAGGCGCCGACGATGTTTTTTCCAGCCGAGAGGTTCACCGCCACCTTGCCCCCCACGCTCGAATCGACCATCGCGAGCAGGGTGGTGGGCACGTGGATGATTGAAATCCCGCGCATGAAAAGCGCCGCGAGATACCCGGCGAAATCGCCCGTAACCCCGCCGCCGATACCGATAATGGTCGAACGGCGCGAGACCCCGCTTTCGAGAAGCCAGTCGAAGGCTTGCTCCGCGTGCCGGTAGCCCTTATGCTCCTCCCCGTCGGGCATGACGTACGTGTCGAAATTCCGGAAACCGCCGAAACAGCGGCGGATATAATCGCCGTGGAGGCCCAGCACGGTCTTGTTGACGATCAGGGCGAAGGTGTCGCGCTCAAGCAGGCCGCGCATTTCCTCGACAAGCGGAAGCGTACCCGCGCCCACCACTACGTCGTACACGCCGCCCGGTGTTTTGACCGCGGCCCTTTTTACAGTTCCATCCATCGTTTCCCGATATAGGTGCGGCTGTCGACGCTGCCGGCAAGCACGCTTTTAAGTTCGCCCCGCATGGGAGGGAAAATGGTGATGTCGTCAAGGCCCGCGGCGTCGAAGAAGTTGAAATCGTGCAGTCGCCTCTCTTTTCCAAGTGAAAAATCACCGCTTTCGCGCGTGCAGAAAAAGCAGATATTGACTATATGGCGTTCGAGTCCGGGGCCGATCGAGTCACAGACCAAGGCGATGTCGCCCACCGCGGCCTCGATCGACAATTCCTCGCGCAGCTCGCGCTTCAACGCCTCGGCGAGGGATTCCCCGTAACCCACCCCTCCCCCCGGCAGAAGCCAGTACACGTCCTTTTTCTTTTTATGCGCAATGAGGAGCAGCCTCCCGTCCTCCATGAGCACTCCTGCGACCCGTACACGGGTGTTTAGCTTTTGAAATATCAAAACGCGTGTCCGCCTCCCTGTATCATATCGAGGGCCTTGCGGGCGGCTTCCATCTCGGCGCTGCGTTTACTCGCGCCGGTCCCCTCCGTAACACCTTTCCCGTCGACAACGAGGCGCACGGTAAACTGCTTCTGGTGGTCGGGGCCGCTCTCTTCGATGATTTCGTATTGCGGCCGCCCGCGGTACTTCTTCTGGACGTATTCCTGGAGTGCCGTTTTGGGGTCGCGGTAGGTCTCCATGCTGTCGATGCGCTCGATGTCGCTTTTAAGCAGCGACAGCACCAGCTTCTTGCAGTCCTTGAGCCCCGAATCGAGAAACAGCGCCCCTATGACCGCCTCGAGCGAGTTGGCAAGGATCGATGGCCTGGTCCGCCCGCCGCTGAGTTCCTCGCCCCTGCCCATGAGCAGGAAGCTCCCCAGGTTAAGGCCGTGCGACACTTTGAACAGCGTCGCTTCGGAAACCACGGCCGATTTAATCTTCGCCAGATCACCCTCGGGATATTTTTCGAATCGCTTGAAGAGGTACTCGTTGACTACCAGCGCGAGCACGGAATCGCCCAGGTATTCGAGGCGCTCATTGTCCCTCGCTCCCGGCCCCGCTTCATTGAGGTACGAACGGTGGGTAAGCGCCCGGTTCAACAGGCTTTTGTTTCTGAATTTTATTTTTAGAATGCTCTGGAGCTTGTTGATCTGTCGCAGGCGGTTTTTCTTTTTGTTGTCGGTGTGTTTATCATCCTCGATCATGCGCGACCAGTTGAGCCCGCCTGGATTTTCCCGGGCTACTTGAGCTTGGAATCGATATATTTTACCGCGTCGCCGACCGTAATGATCTTCTCCGCGTCCTCGTCCGGAATTTCTATGCCGAACTCCTCTTCAAGGGCCATCACCAGCTCGACGGTATCGAGCGAATCCGCTCCGAGATCATCGACGAACGACGCGTCTTCGGTCACTTCAGACTCGTCGACACCAAGCTGATCAACGATGATTTTGCGTATCTTTTCGAAATCAACCGCCATAACAGCCCCTCCTGAATCCGACCCTCCCTCGTTCGAGAATCTTCACGAACAAGTCCAGAGAGAACATGATTGAAAAACAGACAGCCTCGGACTTACCCGGCTCCGCACGCCGGCGGATTGTCAGCAATTATAGGCACCGGATGGCGCCTGTCAAGCCATAATCTCAGGCCGACGGCCAGCGGCGATCTTCCCGGACCGTTACCGATCGGAAAACCGCACCGGCACACCCGAATGCACGGCAGCTATTTCTTTTTATCCTTGACTTTCACTCTGGGCTCGACAACCAGAGTATCCTTGTAGTGACCGCATTCGGGGCATACCCTGTGAGGGGCGACATAGGCGCCGCAACGCGAGCACGGCCTCAAATTGGGAACACCGATCGCGTCGTGCGATCTTCTCATACGCGTTTTAGACTTGGATTTCCTTCTCTTTGGAACAGCCACGGTTCAACTCCATATTACCTTGTTATCAGAAACCAACGCCACCAGCGCTTTTCTGAAGGGATATCACAGCCAGAAAGTTAGTCGTCTTTACAATCGCCCCCCGGTTATGTCAACACCTAAATCCGGGCAAGCGGGCAATATTATTCCATTGTGCCTGCCGCCGCGAGGCGGGCTCAGCCTTTTTTCGCCTCGACCAGACCGAGGAGCATCAATCGCTCGCGCGCCTTCCGGGAGAACGGTGACTTCGGGAACAGGGTCATCAGCCTGTTAAAGCTTTCCCTCGACTTGAAAAGGTCGCCCTCCATCTGGTACAACCTGCCCGCGTCATACAGAATCTGATCGGCCACCGCGCTGTCGGCATAGTCTTTCTCGAGACGCTCGTAGACCGCTATGGCCTCCTTGTTCCGGCCCATCGCCTCATGCGAGCGTGCAGCCTGCTGAAGGCCGAGCGGCGCGAAAAATGAGCTGGGTGACCGTTCGACGAATTTAAGGTATGACGCCAGCGCCTTCTCGTACATTCGCGCGTCATAATAGAGGCCCGCAGCCACGTAATGGCCGTTTCGCCGCACGTACCCCCAGTACGATGAGTCCGACGCGGCAATGATCTCGGCGGCCGTTTTTTCGAGCGCTGCTGTCCGCTCCGCCTCGCCTTCGACCTGGAGGTTCCGGTAGTCGTCCAGTATTTTCTCGAAGCGCGCCAGCTCGTCCGCTTCGCGGTATTCATAATACAGGTACCCCGCCGAAAAGAGCACTGCCGCGGCGAGCAGACCGGTCACGCAGTACACCACCAGTCGCAGATTCTCCTTCGCGAACTCCTTGACGGCCATAAGGGCCCGCTCAACGACGTTTCTGCGTATCTCTATGTCCCTGGTCTCCATATGGCTTAGTATTATCCCTGTTTCATTTTGATCATATCGCCGATCGTGACCCTTGCCGGGGCGGAGTTGTTGAGGATCTTGCTGAGTTCCTCCTTCTCGTTCATAACCTCGAAGTGCTTCATACTGAGCGAAAGCCGTTTTTTATCCACGTCGACGCCCAGCACCACGGCGCGGACCTGGTCGCCAACTTTAAATTTCTCTTCAAGATTATCGATCTTCCTGCGCGAAACCTCGGAGATGTGCACCAGCCCCTCTACGTCTTCGCTCAACCGTACGAAAAGACCGAAGGGCACAACCCCCGAAACCACGCCCTCGACCTTGCTGCGCGGCGGAAACTTCTCCTTGACGGCCTGCCAGGGAGAACGGGTGAGCTGTTTGATGCCGCAGGAGATCCTCATCTCCTTTTTCTTGATATCGAGTATCTTCACCTCGACCTCGTCGCCCGCCTTGAAGAGCTTCGCGGGGTCTTTCACGTTGTCTTCCCAGCTCATGTCCGAAAGATGCACCAGTCCGTCTATGCCCTCTTCGATTTCAACAAAGATGCCGAAACTCACGACCTTGCGTACCGGGGCCTTCAGCACGGTGCCGACCGGAAAGCGCTCATCGATGGCATCCCACGGATTGTCCGCGAGCTGCTTCATGCCCAGCACCAGCCTGCGCTCTTCGCTGTCGATCCCGAGTATCCTTACCGTTACGGCCTGTCCCTTTTTAAATGTATCCTTGATGAGCACTGTTTTTCTCGTCCAGGAAACCTCCGAAGCGCTGAGGAAGCCCTCCACTCCGTCTTCGACCTCCACGAACACGCCCTGGCCCGTCAGCGTCACCACCCGGCCTTCTATCGTGGCGCCTATTTTAAACTTTTCACCTATCGAGAGCCACGGGTCCTCAACGAGCTGCCTGAGGCCCAGCGAAATTTTGCCTTCATCCTTTTTAATGTCGAGGATAACGAACTCCCGCTCCTCACCGACATGCAGAATGTTCTTTTTTTTGTACGCTCTCTTCCACGAAATGTCGTTTTTATGGAGCAGCCCTTCCACCCCGCCGATGTCCACAAACGCGCCGAACTCGACGAAACGGGTTACCTTGCCTGTTATCCTGTCGCCGACCTTGTATTTATCAACTATGTCCGCCCAGAACTTCTCCCTGGCTTCGTCGAGGTATTCCCGCCGTGAAACAAGCACGGAGCGCTTCTTTGGATCGATGCTCTTGACCTTGAAGGTGTACAGCTCGCCGGGGACCGCTGTCTTGGGGGACCGTAGATCCGCAGCATGCGAAAAGGGAAGGAAGGCGCTGATGCCGCCGCAATCGACCGTAAGCCCCTTCTCACCGACCGCCGCTATCGCTCCGGTCAGGTATTCCTGACCCGAATTTCTGAGTTCCTGGAGCCTGCGCCAGCCCTTTTCCTTGACGGCCGCGGTATTGGAAAACATGTACATCCCGTCGACCATACGCCGTTCCGCGAGCACGATGTCGATCGTAGCGCCGACCGCGGGCGGCTCGGCAAACTCCTGAATCCGCACCCGGCCGTCGGACTTGGTCCCCACGTTGACATAGACGAATTCGCTGTCGATGGTAACCACCTCGCCCTGCATGAGCTTATTCGGCTGCAACTCATCCAGCGCGCTGTTTGCGATGCTTTCCATCGAAAAGCCGTCGTCGATTTTTTCGTTTTCGTTTTCCATACACTGCACCCTGAGCACAAGATTGAGAGCCAATCTGTTCAAGCAAAGACACTGAATTACGGGAATTATACCTGCCTGCGATCAAATGTTTCGGGGCGTCGTGAGTCGCTGCTGCGTTCGCGGTCTCATTCCGGCCGGCCGTCCACCACTCCCGGAGCGCCGACCTCCGCTATAAGCTCAATTATCCGCTTGATGACCTCTTCTTTATCCATCAAAGAGGTATCGATATAAAAAGAACCTTCCGCCCTTGCAAGGCGTCCGAAGGGCCTCTCGGTGTCTTCCTGATCCCTGCGGATAATCTGGTTTCTAATCTCGTTTACGTCAACAGTTTTTCCCATTTCACGATATTCGGCGGCCCTCCTCAATGACCTCACCTCGGCCGAAGCGTCAAGAAATATTTTCACCGCGGCGTCCGGGAACACCACGGTCCCGATGTCACGCCCGTCCATGATGATCGACCCGCTCCTGCTCCACGAGCGCAAAAGGTCGTTCACAAAATTCCTGATACCGGGGTCGTCGGAAACGGTCCCGATGTTCCGCGCGATCAGTTCGTCCCGTATCGCGCGCGAGACGTCCTCGCCGTTCACCAGGGTGTGCACGCTCCCGTCGGGACCGAAGCGCTGGGATAGCTCCAGGCCGTCCAGAAAGGCGGCGTAGCTCTTACCCTTTTCGAGGTTTCCCGGACGGCCCAGCAGAAAGTGCGTCACCGCGCGGTAGATGGCTCCCGAATCGATGTAGCGAAGACCCAGCCGGCGGGCGGCCTCCCGCGAGACGCTGCTCTTACCCGAACCGGCGGGCCCATCCACCGCCACAACGATCCGTTTTTCGCCCATCACCCGATGCTCCTTCTGAAAGCTCCCGCGCGCTCAAGGAAGCGCCGACCGTCCACGTCATGCCCCCCCTCCGTGATAAAACGTCGAACATACTCCAACTTCTTAATGAGATCGTCGATCCCACCGGCGATGTTCGCGCCGTTCGCCGCCACAATGTCCGCCCACATGTCCGGCGAGCCCATGGCGATGCGCGTGAGGTCCCGGAAACCGCTGCCGATAAACGGTGTGGCATCCGTACCGGCGGACGCGTCCGCGGCGAGATCGGCGACGGCGCAGGCGACCAGGTGCGGTACATGGCTCGTCAGTGCGATTAGTCTGTCGTGGGTCTTCGCGTCACAGCGGACGGTGCGCGAACCGACCGATCTCCAGAAACGCTCCACGGCCTCGATGATCGTTTCACCGTTTTTTTCGTGGGGGGTGATGATGACCGAGGCCCCGCGGTACAGCGAAGCGCTCGAGTGCTCGTAGCCCGATTTCTCCGACCCGGCCATGGGATGACAGCCCACGAAGCCGCCGCCCTGCGGATGCACGGCCGCAAGCCCGACAAGCGGTCCCTTCACGCTGCCGACGTCGATGACAACGCAGTTGCCGAGGTCCGGATGGTCGAGGAGCCTTTTAAGCGAATCGATTGACGAAAGCACGGGGGATGCGATAACCACCAGATCCATCCCCGCGGGAGAGAGCGCATCCATGGGAAGCGCGCGGCCTATCGTGCCGTCAGCGAGCGCCGAAGAAAGCCGTGAAACGTTGCGCGCGAACGCGGTGATGTCAATGGAAGAATCGATCTCTTTAAGGGCCCGGCAGAGCGAACCGCCCAACAACCCCAGGCCCAGCACCGCCACACGACGAAACATCAGGGCAGCTCCCTGTCCAGCGCCCTCGCGATTTTACGAATCCTGTCAATCACCGCGATGAGGGTCTTTGCGTCGATGGTCTGCTGGCCGTCGGAATGCGCGTCTTCGGGGCGGGGATGGGCCTCAATCATGACCCCGTCGGCTCCCGCCGCGATAAACGCGTACGCGGCCGCGGGCACATAGTCTTTAAGCCCCATGGCGTGGCTCGGATCGCAGAGTACCGGCAGGTGGCTGAGCGCCTTGATTACTGGCACCACCCCGGCGTCGAGCGTGTTGCGCGTTATGTCCTCGAAGGTGCGGATGCCGCGGGGACAGAGCACAACCTTCCTGTTCCCCTTCGAGAGAATATATTCCGCCGACATTAAAAACTCATTCACCGTGGCGCTCATGCCGCGCTTTAACAGCACCGGTTTGTCGATCCTGCCGACCTCTTTCAGTAAATTGAAATTCTGCATATTCCTGGTTCCTATCTGCAGAATGTCGACGTACTCGGCAACCACGCCCACATCGCGCGGGTCTATCACCTCGGTAACAATGGGGAGGCCCGTTTCGGCCTTGGCCTTCGCCAGAAACTTGAGCCCCTGGACGCCGAAACCCTGGAAGGAATAGGGAGAGGTGCGCGGCTTGAACGCCCCCGCCCGGAAGATGTGCCCTCCCGATTCCTTCACCATCTGCGCGTGCTCAACCACTTCGCGCTCGCCCTCGACCGAGCAGGGCCCGGCGATGATCACTATATTTTTCCCGCCTATGTCGATGCCGTTAACGCGGATGACGCTGCGATCCGGCTGTGTTTCGCTCGATACGAGTTTGTACGGCTTCAGGATGGTCTTTACCGACTCCACACCCGCGAGCGCCTCGAGCGGCTGCTCCCGTATTATGTCCTCGTCGCCGATGACGGTAATAATGGTCCGCTGAACGCCGGTGGACACATGCGGCTCGAGTTTGAGCGATCGTATCTTGTCTACGATATGATCGATTTCTTCCTGACTGACGTTGGGCTTAAGTACTATTAGCATGATGAACTCCGGTTACCGAGGGGTGTTGAATGCACAGGGAGGACGTCGCTACTTCTCCGCCGGATAGGAACCGAGGATTTTCAGAAAAATGAGGTCTTCCTTCATCTTCTCGACCGCGCTCCTTGTGATCGTACTATCTCTGTGACCGATGAAGTCAATGAAAAAATTGTACTCCCACATCTTTTTCTTGTCCGGGCGCGATTCGATCTTAGTCATGTTTATTCCCGTCTCGTTGAAGGGTCTCAGGAGATCGTAGAGAGCGCCCGGTTTGTCGCGCACCGCGCAGATAATCGATGTTTTGTCCTTCCCCGAGGGAGGATTGTCGTGCTCGCCGATGACGAAAAAGCGCGTGTAGTTCTGGCGCGAATCCTCGATGTTCGTGGCGAGAACGTTCAGCCCGTAGATCTCCGCCGAGGCGTGCGAGGTAACGGCCGCCGCGAACTTGTCCCACGACGCGGTTTCCGCGGCGAGTGATGTCGAGCTCACGTTGTGCATTTCGGCGTCGGGCAGGTTCTTCCTGAGCCATTCCTTGCACTGGCCGAAGGACTGCGGGTGCGAGTAGAGCTTTTTTACGCTTTTAATGTCCTTCGAGACCGACACCAGGCTGTACGACACGCGAAGGTACTTCTCCGCGGTGATCTTCAGCTCGGTTTCCATCAGCTCATCGAGCGTGTAGGTCACCGCTCCCTCGGTACTGTTCTCGACCGGTACTACGCCGTAATCCGCGCGGCCCGTTTCCACCTCCACGAAAACATCGTGTATGCTTTTTACGGGAATGCCCGCCGCCGAAACGCCGAAGACCTCCAGCATGGCCGAATGCGTAAAAGTTCCCTCCGGTCCCAGGTAGGCCACCACCGTTGGCTTTACGGCGCTCACCGAGAAGGCCAACAGGTCGCCGAATATTTTTTTTACAAGATCACGCGAGAGCGGTCCCGCGTCGAGCGACTCGAGGAAGGAGGCGAGCTCTTTCACCCGCGCCGCGGAGAAGAGGTTTTCTCCCGGCGGGAGTTTTTTCAGCTCCTCGATCTGGATTTTACAGCGTTCGGCGAGGAGCTCCACGATTTTTTTATCGAGTTCCATTATACGCTTGTTCATCGCCCTATTCCTCGTTCTCAAAGGAAAATTCCTTAATCTCGGAAAGCTTCGGAAGGTCGGACAGACGGTTGAGGCCGAAGTATCGCAGGAACTCGTCGGTGGTGCCGTAGCACAGCGGCCGCCCCGGCAGTTCCCTTCTCCCGACCGGCTTGATGAGGTTTTTTTTCATTAGGTTCGCAACCATCATGCGGGACGAAACGCCACGGAGCTCCTCGACCTCGGCGAGTACGATCGGCTGCTTGTACGCGATGATGGAAAGCGTCTCCAGCATTCCCTTCGAAAGCCCCTCTCGCCTGGCATAGCCCATAATCCGTCGAATCTGAGCGGAGTAGCGTCTGCTGGTCATGAAATGGTAGCCGTTCGAAATTTCGAAAAGCTTTATTCCGCCATCCCGCTCCTCGTACTCGTCCACCAGCGAGTCCAGTATTATCTTCGCCTGCTGGGCGTCAATGCCGAGGTTTTTCACGAAAAAGGAGAGCGGCAGCGGCTCGTTCGAAAGGAACAACAGCGCCTCGAAGAGAGCGGCAAGGTCGAGCTCTTCCAGCGGCGCTGTATCCCGGTCTTCGTCCGTCTGTTCGGCCGCAACGTCGCCCGGCCCGGTCTCGGCCGGCGCTTCCGCGTTCAGGTTATCGGTCAGCTCGTCACTGTCGCCCATATTACATCCGGTTCGGCCTACGCCGGTTGTTCCGCTTCCGCGCGCAGCAGGCGGATATCTCCGAACACCCGGTGCTGCATTATCTTCAGCTTTCTGGTTTTAGCCATCTCGAGCACGGCAAGGAAGGTCACCACGATCTCGACCCGAGACGGCTTCCGATTAAATATCTCCGCGAAGAGAACCTGCTCTTTCTCTTTCAGCAATTCGGTAATGAGCGCGATTCTGTCGCTCACCAGTATTTCGTCAAATACAATTTCCTTCCGCTCGATCTCCCGCGTCGAATCCATCACCTCGGCGAAAGCGCTCAGAAGATCGAAAAGCGATACCTCGATCAACTCGCCCCCCCCGGTTTCAACGGGATTGACGCGAGAGTAGGCGTCGGCCTGAAGCTCGAACATGCGCCGAAAACTCCTGGAGGCGTCCTGGAATTTCTTAAACTCCAGCAGCCGCTGCACCAGCTCGGGCGGCAGCGGCGGCACGAAATACTCGTCCTCCAGTTCCCCGCCCGGCAGAAGCGCCCTGGACTTGTAATAAAGCAGTTCCGACGCCATAACGATAAAATCGGACGCCACCTGGATGTTCATCTGCTCCATAAGCTTGAGATAGGCTATGTACTGTTCGGTAATGCTCGAGATCGATACGTCCGTAATTTCGATCCGGGCCTTCTTGATCAGGCCCCAGAGGAGATCGAGCGGGCCATCGAAGTTTTCGATATGTATGACCGGACGGCCATCGTCCTTCCCTGGGATGGACTCTCTTTCGTTTTCCTGCATGAAGGGAAAAACCGTCACCTCTTCGTAATGACGGGCGGAGAGCCTCCTCTCCGCCCTGTGCTGCATGCTTCGTCAAGCGGGGGTCCGGCCGCCGCGGAGGCGCGCCGGTTTATTGGTTCAGGCCAGGGCCTTTTCGGCGGCCTTTTGGAGTCTTTCGGGAGGAAATGGCTTAACGACAAAATCCTTCACGCCGATCTTTATCGCCCGCGTAAGAAGATTTTCCTGGCCCAGCGCCGTTACCATTATAATTCTGGCCTTCGGATCAAGGGTCAGGATCTCCTCCGCGGCCTGGATTCCATCCTTTTCCCTCATCGTGATGTCCATGGTAACCAGATCGGGTTTCATCTTTTTATAGAGCTCGACCGCCTGATTGCCGTTTTCCGCCTCGCCTATAACCTCATGTCCCCTTGGCACCAGGGCGTCCTTCACGAGCGTCCTCATGAATTTCGCGTCATCAACAATAAGGATCGTAGCCATTTCCCCACTCCATATCAAGGCATTAGCGTCCACTATACTCCCGACATCGCAGTCTACAAACGACAGCTCAAGTGTTCAAGAAAAATTTACGATACCGGTGGAATTTATTCCGTCCTCCGCCATACCGCTCAGGCGTGTTCCATGATCGTTTCGGCGATCCGGTACAGCGAAGCCACCTCGTCGATCACCCCGGCCTGCACCGCAACCCTGTTCATTCCGTAAACTACCGATGTATCTTCGTCCTGGGCGATGGTGTATCCGCCCTTTTTCTTGATACTGGATATACCGTCGGCGCCGTCCCTTCCCATTCCCGTCATTATCACCGCCACGGAATCGCTTCCGTAGGATTCTGCGACCGAATCGAACAGAACGTCGATCGACGGGCGGTGCCCGGAAACCTTCTCGCCCCTGAATACCCGCAACACCCCCCCGCCGGTGCTTTTATCTATCCGCATATGCGAATGCCCCGGCGCTATATACCCAAAACCCGGACGCACCCTGTCTCCGTCCTCGGCCTCTTTGACGTTCAAGCCGGAATTCACATTGAGCCGTTCGGCGAAGGCGCGCGTGAATCCCTCGGGCATGTGCTGCACCACCAGCACGGGCGAGCCGAAATCGGTCGGCAGTTTCTGAAAAACCTGCAGGAGCGCCGACGGGCCTCCGGTCGATGTGCCTATGGCCACCACCCTGTTTACCGGCTCCCTGGGGCGCCGGCCTTCCGTTTTCCGAGCTTCCGGCTCCCGGCGCTCGAGATGTCCGCCCGGATGAAGCTTGATTTTTGACTTATGGACCGATTTGACCTTTCTTATGAGAAGGTCGGAAATTTCGTCCACCGAAATCGAAATAGCGGTTGAGGGCTTCGGGATAAAATCCACCGCTCCGTATTCAAGCGCCCGAAAGGTGGCCTCCGCCCCGTGCTGGGTCAGCACGCTCATCATGATGACCGGCTTTGGATTGGTCTCGACAATTCGGCGCAGGGCCTCGAGACCGTCCATAATGGGCATCTCGATGTCGAGCGTAATGACGTCCGGGTTCAGCGTCTGGTTTTTGAAGATGGCGGTCTTGCCGTTATTCGCCGTCCCAACGACCTCTATATCAGGGTCCTTCCGCAATATATCCGAAACGATCTTTCTTACCAGCGCAGAATCGTCCACCACCAGAACTTTTATCTTTTCCGGCATGGGCCCCTTATCTCAACTTTTCCACAATCTTCTTCAGCGACTCCGTCTCGGGGAGCACCATGAGCTTCCCGATGACCCTGTCGTTCCGGTAGTAAAACTCCGTGTCCATCACCAGCACGTAATCGTTGGAGATATTGTGCAGGACCAGGATCGAATCCAGTATCGACTGCATGAAATCATGCACGATGGTCGGCACCGTGGGCTTTATCGCTATCGCCGTCTTTTCGGAGATGACGTTGACCACGGACGACCCCACGATGTTCGTCACCTCCTTGAGGGCCGATTCGCCGTCCTCGTCGAGCTCGCGCGTTTTGCCGCTTTCGATTCCATACAGCATGTCGATGAGCTCAAAACCGGCCTCCTCCGCCAGGCCGAAAAGTATCGTACCTTTAATGTCCCCCACCAGGGGCATGTAGACGCCGATATAGATGTTGTCCACTTCGCCAAAATTCTCCGGGACCTTTTCCACGGGAAGGAGCTCGACCGTGGGGATGGAAAGGTCGATCTGCTTGCCGAGGATCTTCGATAGCGATTCCGCGGCGTTGGTGATGCCCACGTTGGCGAGCACCTGCACGCGCTCCATGTCCTCCCAGGTGATTCCCAGCGACTTCTTGATATGGCCGTCGGGCTCACCGCTCTCGACGGTGGCCCGTATACTGTTTTTTAACTCGTCTTTGAACGATCTGAGAGCATCACGCACCTTCGCATCAATCGCCGATTCGTCTTCCCCGGCCTTAGCGGTTTCCCCGGCCGGCGCGGTGCTTTTCGCCGGTGCGTAAGCCGAACCAGCCTTCGACGGCGCGGTCGGAATCGTATCCCGGCGCTCGAATATGATATCTTCCTTTATCTTTTCGACCGGGGCCTTCTCGGTCCGGGCGGCCTCCGGTCGCGAGGGAATCTCCTTTGCCTGAGGCGCGGGGGATGCCGTCTCATTTTTCGCGACGGTCTTCTGAAAATCCCTCTCCCTTCGCTCCGCGGCGGAACGCTGCAGGTCGGTGATCTCTTTGATTTCAACAACCTGCGCCGACTTCTTCTCCATGGCGCGCTGACGCTGCATCCGGGAAAGCCGGTCCTGATCCGTAATCACCCTGTTGATCATGGATGCGATATCGAGTATGAGGCAGATGCTTCCGTCACCCAGTATGGACGCTCCGGATAGCCCCTCGACGTTGGCGTAGTTCTGTTCCAGCGACTTGATCACTATCTCCTGTTTGCCTTCGAGATGGTCGACGATGAGACCGATCTTTCTGGTGCCGTAGCCCACAATGACCACCGGCACCTTGCGGTCGTCCTCGATACCGCTTTCGGTCCCGACGAACTCGTTCAGCCGCAGAAGCGAAAGGATCTCTCCCCTGAGATTGATGACTTCGTGCCCCTCGATCGTAGTTATATCGGCGTACGAAATCTTTATGGTCTCGATAACGTCCGAAAGGGGAATGGCATACAGCTCGTGACGAACCCTGACCATGATCGCGGGAATGATGGCCAGTGTCAGGGGGAAGGAAAGCAAAAATCGGGTCCCCATACCGGGCTCGGTCTCGATGGTCACGTTGCCGTTCAGCTCGGAGACGATCTCCTTTACGACGTTCATGCCGACGCCGCGCCCCGAGATATCGGTCACCACGTCGGTGGTCGAAAAACCCGGATTGTAGATGAAATTATAAATTTCCTCGTTGTCCATGTTCGCCAGCATCTCCGGCGATGCGAGCCCCTTTGCGAGCACCTTTTTTTTGATCCGGCTGGCATTCAGTCCCCGACCGTCGTCGCTCACTTCCACAAATATCTGGTTCCCGGACTGGTGGGCGTTAAGCGCCACCGTCGCGACGTCGGGTTTGCCGAGCTTTCTGCGCTCCTCGGCGGTTTCCACCCCGTGATCGATCGCGTTGCGGATAAGATGCATCAGCGGCTCGCCGATGGCGTCAATGACCTTCTTGTCGAGCTCGGTCTCTTCGCCCTTTATCTGCAGCGCCACCAGCTTCCCGAACTCCCTGGCGAGGTCGCGCACAAGGCGGTTGAACCGTGAGAACACCTGGCCCACGGGCACCATCCTCGTCTTCATGATGCCGCCCTGCAGGTCTTTCGCGATCCGGGACATCTGGTCCATGCGGTTCTTGAATTCGTTGGTGACGGACTTGTCTAAATTCGCCTTGCGCATCTCTTCATGGAGGCGGAAGAAACCGGAGTTGGCGATGACCAGCTCTCCCACGTTGTTCAACAGCAGGTCGAGCTTGTCCACCGATACCTTAACGATCCTGATGGCGGCGGTCTTGCGCTCGTCCTTTCTCCGGATCGTATCTATCTTGTATTCTTCCTCTTCATCATCGTCGGCTTCCTTTTCGGCGAGATAATCGGCCGGGGTTTCTCTCCCTTTCGACTCCTCGCTGAAAAGAGTCTCTTTCTCATGGAACTTCAGCACCATCTTGTCGTTCTTTTGGCTAAGGCTTATCTTTTTAAGATCTATACGCGCAACCTGGTCGATCTCACAGGCCCTGCGAACGTCTTCCACCGTTACCGTCGTAAGGATCACCATCTTGAATATATCATTTTCGTTGTTTTCGCGAAGCACGTCCAGCGACGGCATCATCGCAACGATCGCGGCTATCTTCTCGAGATTGGCCTGGATAAGCTGCGCCTTGATCCACTTCATCTGCGCGGACGGATCGACGAAAACGATCACCTCACAGCACGATATGCCGTTCTCAAGCCCGTCCTTAACCTGCCGCATCTGCGCGGCGGTGAGCGTCGTCTTTGGAATGTTCCCGATCTCGGGCCCGGCTTTTGCCGGGCGTTCCGCGGGCGATGCCGCCGCCACACCCGCGCCGATCTCCCTGATCCGCGCGATGATCTCCGAAAGGTCATGGTCGGGCTTTTCCCCCGAACCGACCGTATCAATGACCGAGCTTATAACGTCGAAACAACTGAACAGTACGTCCACGATCGTCGGCGTCACCTGCATGGTCCGGTCACGGATCCCCTGCAGCAGGTTTTCCATCTTGTGGGCCAGATCGCTCAGATCGTTAAGGCCGACAAATGCCGCCGAACTCTTCAGCGAGTGCGCCGCTCTGAAAATATTATTGATTATGTCGTTGTTGTCGGGATTCTTTTCGAGCTCAAGAAGGTTCTGGTTGAGCTCCTGAAGCTGTTCGTCAGCTTCTTCAAGGAAAATGTCCTGATATTCACCCAGGGAAAACGCCATGGCCACACCCCGCACATTATTGTAGAATCGTCCGCTCCCTCCGACGTCACGAATCCGGCGGGGCGCCGTACCGGCCCGTATTACATATAACCGTGGGCCGTTTTCTCCCCATCGGAGTACGAGAAGAGAATGTTATCAAGATTGAGGATGACGACAAGTCGTCCGGATACACGTCCTATGCCCTTAATGAACTCGTCCGATATGCCTTCTATCAGATCCGACGGCGGGTCTATGTTTCTCCCGGGCATCCGGATAACCTGATGGACGTTATCCACCAGCAGCCCTACCAGTTTCTCGCCGGTTTCCACCACGATGACCCGCGTAAGGTCGGTGATATTCCCCTGCGGCAGGCCGAAGCGGAGGCGAACATCAGCGACCGGTATCACGGCCCCCCGGAGGTTGATGACCCCCTTTATATGCTCGGGGGTATTGGGAAGCCGCGTTATATCGGGCATCCTGATGATTTCGTGCACTTGAAGAATATTGATTCCATATTCCACATCATCCAGCATAAAACTCACGATCTGTACGATCTCGCTTTCCGAAACGGCCGAGTCGGCACCGTCCCTGGCGGTCGCCGCCGTCACCCTGTTTACCATCTGCGTCAGCTCGTTAATGTTCATTTGCCAAAACCGCCCGTCTGTGATATAATCGGCCTGTTACCCCCTCTATAATAAATCACGGTTTTTCGTTTTCAAGCTTTTTTTACGGTCAACCCTGCCGCCCGGGATGAATACTTACGCCCCTGCATGCATTTCAACCGGGCGTTTTCGGGGTAAATTCCCGAATAAAGTCCGATAACAGCGCCCGACCGGAACATACCTGCCTCCGGGCAAACATGCCTGTTCGAGGTATAATTCTATCACATTCCGGGGTGTTGACCAGAAAATGACCCGCTATTGATCGCTGTTACGCCCGCGACGGATCGATTCTCCGCATGGCAGCCCCCCATCAATCCAAAAACCGCCTGATTTATGGCAAAGCCGCGCACGATACCGGTATATTATGCTTGATCATATTCAACTACCCGCGAGAGTGAAATCGGGCCGCTCGGGACCGGACGCACACGAAAGAACGAATGCACATTGGAATAGACATAGGATCCATCAGCGCCAAGCTGGTCGTTACCGGCGGGGGGAAAATACT